>JAJYBW010000021.1 GCA_021778815.1 Acidobacteriota bacterium
CCTGCTCTGGGAGGTTTGGTGTGACCTATCTCGACTCGGAACATATCGAGTCTCTTTCCGCGGAAGTTTTTCGTGGACAGAAGCCCTATCCCTGGATCAGCATCCCGGCAGCGTTGACCGACGAAGGTTTTGAGCGCTTGCGCCACTCCATGCCGGAGGTGGAGAAGTTCGATCGCAAAGTCGGGGTCAAACGAGGCCACGGGCAGGCCCCCCACGATCGCTACATCTTGCATTACAGGCCGGGCATCGAGTTGCCGGGACCGTGGAAGGAATTTGTCGCCGAGTTGCAGGGCGAGGCCTACCAGTCTTTGCTGCGAAGAATGTTGGGGCCGCAGCCGTTCATTTTGACGATGGAGTGGTATTACGCGTGGCAGGGATGTTCCGTCTCCCCGCACTGCGATGCGCGGCGCAAACTGGCAACGCATATTTTCTACTTCAATACGGAAGAAGATTGGGACACAAACTGGGGTGGCCAAATCCTGATGATGGACGATGAAGGCCGCTACAAGCCGCATTCCGCCCCGGCCTTTGACGATCTGAAAGTGGCCGCTTCGCTGGTACCGCGGGGGAACGAGAGCCTGTTTTTTCAACGCACGGATCATTCCTGGCACGGCGTCCGACCGTTGGAATGCCCATCCAATCGCCTGCGAAAGCTCTTTATCGTAACCGTCAACGTGCCTACCTTCCAGGTGTGGTGGCGGCGCGTACGCGGGAAGGATCCGGACGGATACAGGGTGGGAGCAGCTTAAAAGTCCGGCAGGGGGACGTCCCCTGGCTGCTGGAGATACAAGTTTTTCTACTGCCGGGGTCACAGCCGGCGGTGCACTTTAAAATTCGAAGCAAAGAAAGCGATCCTCATATGTCAACGACAGAAATGATCCACTCGCCGGCGGAAACGCACACCCCAGTCTGCAAGAAAGCCATCACCGAACCACGCGTGCTGAACGAGGCATACGAATACGCCAAGCCCTCATCGTTCTCGCGCGGCCTGCGACTGGACATCAAAGGAGTCACCATCCTGATGATCTCAGGCACGGCAAGCATCGATGAGTTTGGAAAAACCGTGCACGTGGGAGATTTTGGAGCGCAGATGGCCCGCACGCTGCACAACATCACTGGCTTGCTGGCCGCGGAAGGCGCGACCTGGAAGGATGTGGTGCGGACGAGTTGCTATCTTCGCGACATTGAGCGCGACTATGACCAGTTCAACCAGATACGGACGCAATTCTTTCGGGAACAGGGACTGAACCCTTTGCCGGCCTCCACGGGCATTCAGGCGATTCTGTGCCGACCGGACCTGCTGATTGAAATTGAGGCCATGGCCATGTTTGAGAGCGACCCCGGGGCCAAATAACTGTTTAGCGCTGTCGATGGTGCTTGTATCAGGACCGGCTTCAGTCGGACTGGATACCCAAAAATATACCTGGGCTTCAGCTCCTGCGGTTTTTCGACCAGCTACCCAGTAAGCTTCACCGAAAGGATAGGATGGCGCGATCCAGATCGGCCAGCAAGTCTTCCTCGTCTTCAATCCCAACAGAAATGCGCACCAGGTCTTTCGGCAGGTCGCGCTGCGCCATCAATTCCACGGGAACACTGGCGTGCGACATATTTCCTGGCACGCTGATGGAAGAGTTCACGCTGCCGAAACTGACGGTGATGCGGAACAGCCTGGCATTTTCTGCAATGGCCTTTGAGAGCGCGACAGAACCGGTGGTAAAGCTCAACACAGCACCAGCACCGCGCGCCTGAGAACGCTGCAGCTCATACCCACGATCGTTTTTCAGGCCGGGATAGAAGACCCGCTGGATCGATTTATGCTGGTCAAGATATTCCGCGATGGCCTGCGCATTTTTCTGCTGGCAATCGAGGCGCAGCTTCAGAGTCTTCATCCCGCGCAGCAGCAGATAACAGTCGAACGGCGCGAGCGCATTGCCTTCTGCGTTCTGCACAAAATAAATTTGCTCAGCAAGCGCCTTGTCTTTCACTACGATGCTTCCCGCCGTGACGTCATGGTGACCACCGAGAAACTTTGTTCCCGAATGCAGGACGACATCCGCTCCCAGATCGAGAGGGTTCTGCAAGTAGGGCGACATGGTGCTGTTGTCGACGCACAGCAGAGCATCGTGAGCATGCGCCATCGCAGCTAGTTTGCGCAGATCCACCACGCGGAGCAACGGATTGGTCGGCGACTCCACGTAAATCAATTTTGTTTTCGGTGTGATCTGTCGCTCGAAGTTTTCAAGGTCGCACGCGTCCGCGTATTTCGCGGAGATGCCGGTGCGCTTCAGCACCTTAGTAAACAGGCGGCAGGTGCCCCCGTACAAATCATTGTCGGCGAGAATCTCCTCACCGTTCTGCAGCAACTTGGTGGCCGTGGTGATGGCGGCCATACCGCTGGAGAAACAATATCCGTGAGTTCCGTTTTCCAGCGAAGCAATTTGTTTTTCGACCACAGCACGGGTCGGATTGCCGCTTCGTGAATAATCGTAATCGCCAAACTGATCGGAAAATTCCTGCTCGAAAGTCGCGGTCTGATAGATAGGCGTAGAGATAGGACGGAAGCGATCTCCTGGAGCGGGATCGAAACTCACAAGGCGGCTAGCGATTTTCATGGCCAACCTCTTTCTCCTGGACAACGTTGCATCCGGCGGCTTCGAACGCCTGTTCCAAATCGCGGATGATATCTTGCGGAGCTTCCAGTCCGACAGAGAGTCGCACCAAACCATCGGTGATGCCAAGACGGCGGCGCAACTCTGGATCCAGGTCGGCATGCGTTGTTGAAGACGGATGCGTGATCAGAGTTTCCAATCCTCCTAAACTTTCTGCGCGCGAGCAGAGCTGCACTTGATTCAGCATGCGGATCGTGGCGTCGTATCCAGCTTTCAACTCAAAGGCAATCATGCCGCCGGCCGCACCCTGCTGTTTTGCTGCCAAAGATTTTTGCGGGCACGAAGCGAGTCCGGGGAAATACACACGCTCGACAGCAGGATTGCTCTCCAGCCATTCGGCAATGGCCTGTGCGTTTTCGCAGTGAAGTTTCAAGCGCGCAGGCAGGGTCTTCATTCCCTGCAGGGTCAACCACGCTTCGAATGGAGCCTGCGTGGTGCCGATGGTCTTGCGAATCAAACGGAATCGTTCCAGCAGCTTTTCGTCGTGCGTGGCCAATGAGCCACCTACAGTTGCGTTGTGGCCATCGATATATTTCGTGGTCGACAAAAGGGAAATGTCCGCGCCCAGCTGAAGAACGTTCTGCAAAATCGGCGTCAGGAACGTGTTGTCGACGGCCAGCAAAATCGAATGACGCTTGGTAATCTCCGCAACCGCGGCAATGTCTGTCAGCTTCAGCGTTGGATTGCCCGGCGTCTCCAGGAAAACGATGCGAGTGGCGGGAGTGATGGCCGCTTCAACATTGGCCGGATCGGATGTATCCACGAAGGATGCGGTGATGCCGAGATGGTCCAGCACTTCGCGAAACAGGCGCATGGTGCCGCCGTAGACGACATCGGTGAGGACGGCGTGATCGCCGGCTTGCAGCACGGAGAGAAAGAGCGTGGTGACTGCGGCCATGCCGGTGCGGAAACAGACCGCAGGAGGCGTACCCTCCAGCGCACCAATCGCTTTTTCCAGCGCGTCTACGGTGGGGTTCGATACTCGCGAGTAGCTAAAACCTTTATCGACGCCGACCGCATCATGGACGAACGTGCTGGTCTGATAGAGAGGAAACAGGATCGAGCTGGCGTGGGAATCCAGCAATCGTCCGCCATGAATCGCGACGGTAGAAATGTCCAAATCTGGTGAGCTCAAAACGCAATCTCCATTAGGGCAATGCAATGGTTCCTGGGAGAAACGGGCCGTGGCGGGAACTCCCCAGGCGGCTGCCAGAATGAAGATTGAGCTGGATAACTCAGACTTCTGAAGCTGGCCTGCGACCGCCTGGGGCGGGCATGGCCATATACATTCGAGAAGGTTGAATCATCGTCACTCGGCAGAACTCCATCACCAAAGAAGTTGCTAAATTGTAGCATAGAGAGAGCCTGATTCAGGCAGCTGCGATGGCCTGGAGATCGCAAGAATTGCAGGAAAAATGCTGCTGAAGATTGTTGCTGTTGGACATCCCGTATTGCGGCAAACACCGCGCACGCTCACGCCCAAAGAGATTCGCAGCCCAGAGATCAAAGACTTGATTGAGCATATGCGGGGGACGCTGCGTGACGCGCCTGGCGTGGGATTGGCAGCACCGCAGATTGGTCAGTCCCTGAACCTGGCGGTGATTGAGGACCGGGCGGAATACCACGAGGCCGCGACGGCAGCTGAGTTGAAGGAAAGAGAACGTGTTCCCGTCGACTTTCATGTTTTGATCAATCCGCGGATTGAACTGCTTTCGGATTCGCAGGTTTCTTTTTTTGAAGGCTGCTTGAGTCTTCCGGGATTTATGGCGGAGGTTCCGCGGTCACACTCGGTTCGCGTCACCTGTCTCGATCATCATGGCAAGCAAAAAGTGATTGAAGCGAAGGGATGGTACGCACGCATTCTGCAGCATGAAATCGATCATTTGCAGGGGAAGATTTATATCGATCGCATGCAGAGCCCGACGTTTTCGACGCTGGACAACTATCAACGCCACTGGAAAAATCGGGTGGTCAATCGTTGAGGCTTTCTCAACGTGGCGGAGCAGCAAGGCGATTGATGCGTCGCGACCCCTGCCAGGGGCTGATCATTTGACAGTAATTTGCTGCTCGCACTATCCTCAGATTTCAAGAAGCAGCCAAACCGCTTCGAAAAGTTCGCCAATGCTGCAAATCGCTCCAATCCGCCGCTGTCTGCGCTGTTGCTGCAGCTGTATGCGGGTGTGTCCATGAGCGAACTGAACTAAGACAATTTCGCGCAACCATGGAAACCCACCCGCAGCCGATTGGCCGAGTGGGTTTTCGTTTTCATGGTTCAACCAAGAGCACCGGTGGTGAAGTGGCTAACGCGCTGGTCTGCAAAACCAGTATTCGCGGGTTCGATTCCCGCCCGGTGCTCCATATATGTTGCAAGGCGTCCAACCTCTGAATAATGATTGCCTTGGGCACACTTTCAACGTTAGCCTGAGTCGGAGGGGCCAACGAATGCGCTTTCATTTCCGCAATTTCCTTTTTCCTGTTTTGCTAAGTTTCATTCTCGTCGCTACCAACTCCCCAATGGCTAAGGCACAATCGCAATCAACACCTCCAGAGTTGCACGGAGCCTATCGTTTTGAGCGGGCCAACTGGGTCTATGTTCATCTGCAAGGCACGCCGCACGAGATTGGCTTTGAAAATGGATATTTGCTGGCGCCTGAGATCGAAGATGGCTTTCACGCCATTCAGTTGGAAGACACGCACAGCACGCATCGCAGTTGGGGGTTTTATCGTACGACTGCGAAAAATATCTACTGGCCGCATATCGAAGCTGAGTATCGGGAAGAGTTGCAGGGCATCGCGGATGGCCTGAAGGCCCACGGCATCACCGATATGGACATCTGGGATGTGGTTGCGATCAACGGCTTCAACGAGACCGATGAGTATTATGTGCCGTATCTGAAAAGCAAAGGACATCCAACCGCGGTTGCGAGCCTGAGCCCTCGCGGTCGCTGCAGCGCCTTCGTTGCCACAGGAGATTGGACGCGCGACCACAAGCCGGTCCTCGCGCACAGCCTATGGAGTCCGTTTCTTGAAGGTGAGCGCTGGCGCATCATGTACGACATTGTTCCGCAGCACGGGTATCGCATTTTGATGGATGGATGGCCGGGAAAAATCGACAGCGGCGACGATTTCGGAATTAATTCCGCAGGGATTGCCATCACGGAAACCACCATTTCCGCGTTTCACGGTTTCGATCCCAATGCGGTGCCGGAATTTGTTCGTGCGCGCAAGGCCATGCAGTACTCAGCGAATATCGACGACTTTGAACGCTTGATGGTGAAGGGAAATAACGGTGGCTATGCGAACGATTGGCTGGTGGCCGACAACCACACCGGAGAAATCGCTCGCCTGGAACTGGGCCTGAAATACCATCGCTTATGGCGCACTAAGAATGGTTATTTTGTAGGATCGAACTTCCCTAGCGATCCCACGCTCACAAAGGAAGAGACGACGTTCGATCCCAACGACGCCGGTAACACGGCGAACGCACGGCACAAGCGTTGGAAGGAAGTAATGGCGCAATATAAGGGCCAGATTGACGCTCCGCTGGCGCAAAAGTTCTTGGCCGATCACCTCGACGCCTATACCGGGAAAATGGGCGCGAATGAGCGAACCCTGTGCGGGCATGAAGACGTCTCCCCGCGCGGCGTTGCAATATGGGACGACCCGCCCTTTGAGCCTGGTGGCGCGGGAAATGCGAAGGCGGCCGACAGTTCGATGATCAGCAAAGTGTCGTTTATGGCGCGGACCAATCGGCCTTGCGGCGAACCGTTTCTGGTGGGGCCGTTCCTGGCGAAGCATCCGGAATTCGCATGGGAGAAGCCTGTGCTGCGGGATATGCAGGGCACTCCCTGGGCCATGTTTCGGGTGAACGATCATGCTTCCTCCTCGGCCGCAAGAGCAAGGAAGGTCGACGCGAGATTGGGCGCCAATTGAACCTTGCTCCCTGGAATGGGATCTGAGATTGTTGCCGGCGCTAATTGCGCCGGCAGAGTGGCAAGTCCATCCGCTTCGCGGCCAACCAGCGTTAAGTTCTGCCGGCCCCGCGACCAGCAGGACTCGACCGCAAATTGCAACCCTGGAAAATTACAGCCTGCGAACAGGCCCACCACGGCGACCACACCGCATTGCTGGAGCTACATTAAAACAACGTGCCAGCTTCGTCTGTCACTCCTATGACTGTATCTTCGCGCGCAATCAAAATTCTAGCCGGGCTTGTGATCGGCACGGCCTGGAGTTTGCTGGCGCAGGTGAATACAGGTGAACTTCGCGTCATCGTCACAGATCCTGCGGGTGCCGCTCCGCATGTCGCTGTCACGGTGAGCAGCGAGGGAACGGACTATCACAGCACCCTCACCACCAATTCTTCTGGCGCGATTGACTGCAAGGAACTCCCATTCGGCATTTATTCCATCCAGGTCGATCAACCTGGCTTTGCACCCGCATCCATCAGTGCGGACATTCATTCCGCAATTCCGGTCGAGCGCAGACTGCATCTTGGGCTCGCTCCCATTACGACGGTCGTAAAAGTGACTGCGCCGAATACTGTCATCGACCCCTATATGCCCTCGTCCGTGATGCAGATCGGTTCGCAGCAAATCCAGAATCGCGTGGCATCGCTGCCAGGCCGGTCAGTACAGGCGCTGGTGAACTCGCAGCCGGGATGGCTGTACGAGGGGAATGCGGTGCTGCATCCCCGCGGATCTGAATATCAAACTCAATTTGTGATCAACGGCATTCCGCTCACCGACAATCGCTCGCCCAGCTTTGGTCCGGAAATTGAAGCCAATGATTTGTCGTCTATGAGCATCTACACCGCCGGGTTTCCTGCAGAATACGGTCGCAAGATGGGCGGCGTTGTGGAGTTGAATACGATTCGCGATACCAATCCCGGTCTGCATGGCCAGCTGGTGCTGTCGGGCGGCAGTTACGCCACCGGCTCAGCCTATACGGAGCTGCAATACCTGCGCGGCAAGAACACGTTTGGCGCCACTGGTGCGGGCAGCATGACGGACCATTATCTGAACCCGGTGGTCCCGGAGAATTACACCAACACCGGCACAACCGGCGACTTTTCCGGACGCTACGAGCGCGATTTTTCCGCCGCAGATCGGCTCAGTGTCGGCATTCGGCATGAATTTTCGCGGTTTCAAATTCCCAATGAACTGGTGCAGCAGCAGGCAGGTCAGCGCCAGTATGGCGACAACTTTGAAACGATGGGCACGGTTCACGATCAGCACACTTTTTCTGCGAACAGCATCGCCACGCTCGCCGGCATGGTGCGTGACAACTCCAACGACGTTACGTCCAATGCAGCTTCGACGCCAATCATTGTGTTTCAGCATAATCGTTTCCGTGAGGGCTACTTCAAGGGGACGTTTTCTCTGCACCACGGCAACCAGGAGATGAAAGCCGGAGCTGAATCTGACAATATTTTTCTCAACGAGAATTTTAATTACATCATCACGGACCCATCGCAGTTTGATCCAGACACTCCACCGAACTTCAGCTTTATCGCCAGCCGTCCTGACCTCGAGCAATCCGCTTTCGTCGAGGATCTGGTACGCATCGGCAAGTGGACGGTCAGCGCTGGCCTGCGCTATGACCACTATCAGCTCCTCCTGAATGAGTTTGCGTTCAGCCCGCGGCTTTCCGTCGGACGCTATTTTCCCGGGACCAACCTGATGCTGCATGCCTCCTATGACCGCGTGTTTCAGACACCTTCGTTTGAGAATATTCTGCTTTCCAGTTCGTCCAAGGTGGATGCCCTCAGCGATCAATTCCTTCGGCTTCCAGTGCAGCCTTCTCGAGGAAACTACTACGAGGCCGGTCTGTCGAAAGCGTTCCTTGCGCGCATGCGTGTCGATGCGAATATGTATCGCCGCGACGTGAGCAATTTTGCCGACGACAATCAATTGCTGAACACCGGCGTCAGCTATCCGATTGCGTTCAACCATGCAGTCATCTACGGCGCGGAAGGCAAGTTTGAACTGCTTCGTCTCGGCAATTTCAGCGGGTTCGTCAGCTATTCCTACATGGTCGGGAATGTTTGGCTACCCGTCACCGGCGGCCTATTTCTTGGCCCGGACGCGAGCAGCGCGGCTAGCCAACTCTCCGGACATTTTCCCGATTCGCAGGATCAACGCAATACGGTCAGAACGCGCTTTCGAGATCAACTGACGCCTCGCTTCTGGATTGCAGCCGGAGCAGAGTTCAACTCTGGCTTGCCTTTCGATTACACGGGTACAAAAGCGGAGGCGATCGCACAATATGGCACGGCTGTCGTGAACCGTCTGAACTTTGTTCGCGGGCGTGTACAGCCGGCGCTGCTGTTCGATGCGAGCGCTGCTGCGGAACTCTACCGAAACAAGCGCCTCACCATGAACCTGCAGGCAGACGGGACAAACCTGAGCAACCAGCTCGATGTGATCGATTTTGGCGGGCTATTTTCCGGCAATGCCATCGGCCCCGACCGCAGCTTCAATCTACGACTGAATACCACGTTTTGATGCGAGCGAGAGATCCAATCGCCCGCGCGTCTCGGCCAAGCTGGGCTGCCGACCGATGCAGTGAGGTCTACGAACTGGTCCCTGCCGACGACGCATTGTGCGTGGTGATCAGCTAGGAAACAGCCGTTCCTGTCGCGAGCGATCCGAATGCGAATCGATTCCATGGTGGCTACGATCGCCGGACGGAATCAGTTTCTTTCGCGCGGGGACGTGGCGAGGCGGTCGATTCCGAGTGCGCGGATGGTTCGCACGCGACTCCGTTTCGATTGCGGATGTCGGTGTTTCCGATTCCGACCTTCCGTCGCGATACGTGACCACTCGCCCGGATATGGCGGATGCGCGTTTTCCGGGGACAATGATGTCTACAAGGTTCATGGGGTCTGCGGCTGCCACGGCTATGGCTTCAACTGCCGTTGGGTCTGACTTGAGCGTGCGAGCCTGGCGCAACGACTCAACCGCCTCGGGCAATGCATACTGCTCCCCGCTGAATCCGCTGACGAACCGTCCGCCGCGCACTTCTCCTCGCGCTTCAAGCCGACGCAATACTCCCAGCAATTCCCGCCACTTCGGCATGGTCGTCTCGCGTTTCAGCAGGTCGCGAAACAGGACTCCGTAGCGCCGCAGCAAGACCCAGGCTGCCGACTCCATCGCCTGGTCATCGATTCTGGCTTGTTGCGAAGCGGCAGCATTCAATACGGCGGCGTTGCGTAACAGATACCATCTTCCCGCCGCACTGCGCAGCCGCTTGCCGGGATGTTTCAATCGCTGAGCATGTGCTGCTGACTTGCGCCTGGAATCCATTATGGCGCGCAGCTGATCAAATCCGTCCGCTGCGGCCAGACCGGCGGCTGCCAGTTCCCACAACGCGTGTTCGACTTGCTCCATGGTCAGGTCGGTGGTTCGCTGCAATTCTTCCACGAAGCAGGCGCCGCGATCTTCCAGACGCGCGCGAATTTGTTGCGCCTGCTGGCTCAGCGACGGGCGCAACTTCGCCTCGTCGACAGATTGGTTTTCCAGCACCGCGTCCAGCCACAGTGCCGTCTCGCGAATATAAAAAGTAATCGGCGACATTCCCGTGGGAACCACTCTGCGCGGAGCAGCACCGTCTGCCGAGGACCAGGCTGGATGCGGCGAAACGCGGCCCCAGCCGACTGCCCCCGATAAGCATAATTGATCGAGCCAGCGAGGATCGTAGCCGGTCACCCGATGCGGCAAAAGCGACTGTTCCCATTCAATCGCGGGTGCTTCAAATCCTTCCAGCTGCGTGAGCGCCTGCAGCACACCTTGCTCGCCACTCAGTTGGGTCTGGGGCGCGAGGTTCTGCCAGCCAAGAACCCACTGCATGTAGACGGCTGCCGAAGATGGCTCAATTTGCTTTCGTAGTTTTCCAATCGTCAGCCGGTGAATGCGCTGTAGCAGGCGACGCTCGCACCATTCGATGTCGAAATCCGTGGATATCGGAGTGGTGGAATATTCAAATGTTCCGCGCAGGATCGTTCCCTGCATCTCCAGCTCGAGAAGCTTGCGGAAGATGTTCGAGGCAGGCACGCCGAGCAGTGATGCCAGGGAATTTGCCGTCACGGGTCCAAGAATCTGTAGCCAGCCCTGAACCAGTTTCATGACCGCATTGTCATAGGTAACTGTATCGGTTACATCTTCACTCTGGGGCCAAAGCGAACCCGCCGCAGCGAGGTTTTCTGTCGCCACCCATTCGCCGCCCGCGGGGGTATCCACCACGTTCGCACGTCCACTTCGCTCGAGACGCTCTAACAGAGATGCCCACGAGTAGGTTTCCTGATGCTGCAACATGGTCACGGGCAGCGCTACTACTTGAAACAACAGATCGTGCATTTCGTGTTCATCCCGGAGATCGGGCCAGCACTCCGACCGGACAGCCGCAATCGCAGCGGGATCCAGCTGACCTGCGTCCCCCTGCATGCTGGCGGGTAAAGTGCGGCGCATCGAAACGGCGCGAGCACGGCGCTCCTCCAGCGGCGCATCATCTAAAAACGCATACGGATTCGCATTCAACAATTCATGCGCGAACTGCGAGGGCGCGGTCGTGTCGATGGCGACACAATGGATGGTTCCGTCAGCGATACCATCCAGCACACGCTTCAGGCCGTCCAGGTCCATCGCCTCTCCCAGGACGTCTTTCATGACTTCTCGCACCAGGGGGTGATTTGGAATTTCGCGATCGCCTTGAATATTTTCAATGCAGGCTGCGACCTGGGGAAACACGCTGGCCAGAAGATCGTCGGAGCGCGTACGAAGAATCTGCGGCGCGACCTTCTTTCCCTTTTGGAACCGTAAAAGTTGCAAACTCCGTCCCGCGGCCCATGTCCAACGCGACTTGAAGATCGGCGAGTCCAAGGCCGCCTGCTCCAGCAGCTCTTGCACGGTTTGCAGCGTCAGGAATTGAAAGACGTCGCTGAGCGGAAAACTGTGCTGCTCGGCCAGCGATATGCAAAGGCCATTGTCAGTAGCTGCGGCCTGCAACTCAAAATTGAAACCTCGGCAAAAACGCTTGCGCAACGCCAGGCCCCACGCTTTATTGACACGACCGCCGAAGGGTGCGTGCAAGATCAACTGCATGCCTCCGCCCTCGTCAAAGAAGCGCTCGGCAATAATTGTGGTCAGCGACGGAACCGCGCCCAGCGCAGCGCGACCCGCTGCGATATAGCCGATCATCTGCTCCGCGCCGCCATCACACACGCCGCACTCCTGTTTTATCCAGGTGGCGGCTTCCGCCACGCCTG
The DNA here is from genome assembly GCA_021778815.1 of Acidobacteriota bacterium. GTDB lineage: Bacteria > Acidobacteriota > Terriglobia > Terriglobales > Acidobacteriaceae > JAKAAZ01. The sequence goes on from JAJYBW010000021.1 coordinate 11,935, forward strand.
CGTGGGCCTGTGTCACGCGGCTGGCCAACACTTTTGAGGTGCGAGCGGAAATCTCTTCCCGCAGACGCGCCACATAGCCGCTTAGAACATCCGTGCGCTGCGGCGCTTCTCCAGCCCAGAACGGCAGGTTCGGCGGCTGCCCATGCGCATCCTCGACAAATACTCGCCCCGTCTCAATGCGCTGAATTCGCCAGCTGGTATTGCCCAGCAGGATTACATCTCCCGCCGACGAATCGATGGCGAAATGCTCATCGAGGGTCGCAATCTGCAATCCTTCCGGTTGCATGATGACCGCGTACTGCGCGGTGTCGGGAATCGTACCGCCATTGCATACGGCGGCAAGCCTGGCACCGCGGCGAGCGTGCAATTCTCTATGCACGGCATCGCGCATGATGAAGGCTCCATAGCGGCCGCGACTGGATTCGATGCCGCGATGAAGAAGTTGGATCAGCTCGTCAAACTCATCCCGCGTCAGTTCGCGATAGGGATAGGCGCGACGCACCACGGAGTAAAGCCCGTCCTCATTCCACGATTCAGCGGCGCAGGCGGCGACCATTTGCTGCATCAGGACGTCGAGTGGCTGTGGCGGAATCTCTAGCCGATCCAGATCTCCCGCGCGCATCGCCTGCACCAGTGCGGCGCATTCGATCAAATCATCTCGCGTGGTGGCGAAAAAGCGTCCCTTCGGAATCGCGCCTCGCCAGTGTCCGGCGCGGCCAATCCGCTGCATTCCCGCCGCAACCGCGCGCGTGGAGCCCACCTGGCAGACAAGATCGATGGCGCCAATGTCGATGCCCAGCTCCAGCGACGCAGTTGCAACCAGCAGTTTGATTTCGCCATTCTTGAGCCGTGTTTCCGCGTCCAGCCGCAGCTTGCGCGAAAGGCTGCCATGATGCGCGGCCACATTTTCCTCACCAATCCGCTCACCGACCGCGTGCGAGAGACGCTCCACCATGCGGCGCGTATTTACGAACACCAGCGTCGAGCGATGCTCTTGCGCGAGCGCGGCGAGGCGATCGTACATTTCATCCCACATGGCATTCGTCGCCACGGAGCCCAGCTCTTCACAGGTTGGAACCTCGACCGCCAGGTCCATCGTGCGCCGTCGACCCACCTGGACGATCTTCGCGGGCTGGCGATCTTCCGAGCAGCCCACAAGAAACTGCCCCACTAACTCAATTGGATTTTGCGTTGCCGACAATCCGATCCGCTGCGGCGGTTTCTTGTGGACCGCCACAGACGCGTCCCGAGCCACGCGATTTTCACCGCATACCAGCGCTTCCAGCCGCTCCAGCGACAACGCCAGATGCGAGCCGCGCTTGTCATCCGCGACCGCATGAATTTCATCCACGATGACGGTGCGCACATGGCGAAGATTTTCGCGGCTGTTTTTTGAGGTCAACAAAATGTACAGCGACTCCGGTGTCGTCACCAGGATGTGCGGCGGCTTCTTCAGCATGGCCGCGCGTTCTGATGCCAGCGTGTCCCCGGTGCGCACCGCCGTGCGAATCTCGCCGTAGAGATATCCGCGTTCCAACGCAAGCTGTTGAATTTCTCGCAGCGGCTGATCAAGATTTTTCTGGATGTCGTTCGAAAGCGCTTTCAGGGGCGAGATATATACCACTTGTGTATATGGAGACAGCGTGCCCGCGATTGCCTTACGCAGCAGTTGGTCGATGCAAACCAGAAACGCTGCAAGAGTCTTGCCGGAGCCGGTGGGCGCGGAGATCAGTGTCGGATGACCCGCCTGAATACTGGGCCAACCTTCAATCTGCGGTTCAGTGGGCGTACCGAATCGCCCCACAAACCACTCCTGCGTGATGGGGTGTGCCCAATCGAGGCTGGCAGGAATGGCCAGCTCGGCACCGGTCTGTCGCGTCGGGGGCATGGTGAGGATTGTACTGGATAGGTTCGTGTTTTGTTCGCCATCTTGAGGGCGGGAATCCCCTGGCACAACCCGATCGGGGGGTTTTCATGCTGCGCTTCCAAAGTCGCAACTTCAGTCGCGACTCCGAACCTTTGCCAACAAATTCAAAATTTCGATGTAGAGCCACACCAGTGTGACAATCAAACCAAACGCACCGTACCACTCCATGTATTTGGGTGCCTGGGCGCGCACGCCGCTCTCAATGAAATCGAAATCCAGCACAAGATTCAACGCGGCGATAATGACAACCACCACGCTGAAGCCGATCCCGATCATGCCATTGCCGTTGATGGAAGCGAAGTGAATTCCGAAAAATCCAAGCACCATCTCCGCGATGTAGAGCAGCATAATGGCGCCCGTTGCGGCCACAATGCCCAGACGAAATTTTTGTGTGACGGGAATCAATCCGGAACGATACGCCACCAATAAAACCAGCAGCGTTCCAAAGGTGAGACCCACCGATTGCATGGCGATGCCCGGATATCTCACTTCCAAAACTGCTGAAATGCTGCCCAGCGCCAACCCTTCCAGCAGGGAATACACGGGTGCAGTGACGGGTGCCCAGGTCTTTTTAAAAATGGTGATCATGGCAAACACCAAGCCACCGAGCAGGCCGATCCACATAAGGGGAAGCACGCTGGCTGCCGTTCGGGTCTGCATGAATACATGCCAGGCCCAGGCCGCGGAAGCGCCCGCGCAAACCAGTAGAATGCCGGTTTTGTTCACCGTGCCATCCAGCGTCATCGATTCACCGAAGGCAGCGTGCTCGTTTTGAAATACCTGTGAATTCAAGGCCGGATTCGAGGTCTTCATCAGTTGCGCCATAGTTCTCCTCTGTTACTTTAATTCGTACCACGTGGTGATTGTTGCATGCATCCCGTTAGGGCGCTGGATGGATGCATCGATGCGCCGAGGTGCGAATCGACGTCGTATGATGGCTCATTGCGTATGATTCAGACTTCTTCTGAAGGACCTCTCAACGTGATTCCACAACTGAGAATGATTTATTGCGCGTGCCTGTTGATCTGCGTGGCCGCCTGTCTGCAGCCTGCCGCCGCCCAGCCAAGCCGCGAACAATCGCGCTCCATGGTGATGACGCAGTATGGAATTGTCACGACCAGTCAGGCCGTCGCGTCGCAGGCGGGCGCGGCGATTCTGGCGCGTGGAGGCAGCGCTGTGGACGCAGCGATAGCCGCCAATGCCGCACTGGGCGTGATTGAGCCAATGATGAATGGGGTCGGCGGCGATCTGTTCGCAATTGTCTATGATGCAAAGACGAAAAAACTCTATGGCCTGAACGCCAGTGGCTGGGCGCCGAAGGCCATGAGCATCGAGGATTTGAAAGCCAGGGGGATCGTGAAGGAGGTTCCTGAGACCGGCATCCTTTCCGTGACCGTTCCCGGCGCGGTTGCGGGATGGGACGCGCTCCGTCAGAAATTCGGCAAGCTTCCCATGGCGGAGGACGTCGCACCCGCGGTTGCATTGGCGAAGCAAGGAATCGCCGTACCCGAAACCGACGCAGAAAACTGGCAAGAATTTGGCCCGCGGTTCGCCGCCAGCCCAGGCTTCGCCCGCGTTTTTCTAACGGATGGCAAATCTCCGTCCGCCGGGCAGCTATTTCATAATCCGGATCTAGCCGCGACGCTGCGACGCATCGGACAAAATGGTCGCGATGGTTTTTACAGGGGGCCGACGGCAGCTGCGATCCTGCAGCTATCGCAGCAATTGCACGGATTTCTGAAGGCGGATGATCTCGCAGATTTTCAGCCGGAATGGGTCGACCCCGTCAGCACAACTTACCGCGGTTGGACCGTTTGGGAGATGCCGCCGAACGGTCAGGGGATTGCCGCGCTCTCTATGCTGAACATCATGGAGCAGTTTCCCATTGCGCAGTGGGGACACAACAGTCAGAAGTCGCTGCACGTCGAAATTGAGGCGAAGAAGCTGGCCTATGCGGACATGCGATATTACGTCGGCGATCCTCGCGTCTCGCACATCCCGGTGCAGCAACTCATCTCAAAAAAACTCGCGGTCCGTCGAGCCGCGCAGATTACGGACCGTGCGCAATGCAGCGTGTTGCCCTCTGACTTGACGGGCCAGCTCTCGCATCTGTCGAGCGACACGACATACCTGGCGGTGGTTGATCGAGATGGGAACGAGGTTTCGCTGATCCAAAGCAATGCCGGAGCATTCGGCAGCGGGCTAGTCGCTGATGGAACGGGATTC
>JAJYBW010000022.1 GCA_021778815.1 Acidobacteriota bacterium
GGCGTGTCCGTCGAACGCTCGGCACGTGAATTGCGATTTGGCCGCAGCTCCGCTCAGAGTATTTCCGAGGCTTCGACCTATGAGCTGCCAGTTCCAGGAGCCGTGGACGCGACTGCGTTCCGGGCGAGATTTACTGCAAACTGGCCTCAGAAAGTCTCTTCGCCGGACGCATCCATTCAGTGGCCATGCGCGCAGGTTCGTGCGTGGAAGCCGGGCGATCGGGTGGAATTGCAATATTCGCGCGGGCCGAAAAAAGTGAAGGAAATTCTGAGTCGAATGCGGATTTCGGCCGAGGATCGTGCGTCATGGCCTGTCGTCAGCTGGGAGGGAAACATCATCTGGATGCGGGGGGTGATTCTGGCAAATGTCCAACGTCTGGACAAACGGACGGACACCGCTCCGGGAAGTTCGGCGCCGGTTCCCATCATCTCCGAAATTCCGATCTAGAGGTAACCCGCGCGGTTTCTTCGATTCTTCGCCGTGGCCGAGGCTTAGAGTAAGATTTACGCAGGGGTCTTTTGGCTAGTCGACCTTCTTCAAAGTCAGTTAATATCGTTGTATATTGCAACAAATCGGCTTGAATTCTGCGACGTACAGGCCGATTGCAGCGTCTAACGGACAGGCAAGTTGTGTCACCGGGCGGTCGATTGCTTTGTAATTCCCGTCCAGCGCAGATTCCTTGCCGGTCTTGCACAGTTCGAAACGAGGGTAGTTCGTGAATTCAACGGTGAAAACAGTAGTCTTCTGGGTGCTGATCGCAACGTGTCTCATCGTGCTGTGGCACGTTGTCCAAAGCGGCGTGGGAATGGGCAAGGACGCGGAAATCCCATTCTCCAAGTTCATGTCGGACGCCCAGGGTGGACAGATTGCCGATGTGACGGTGGTGGGCAGCGAAGTCCACGGCCACTATCGCACCGGCAAAGAGAATTTCCATACGATCGTGCCGTCGAATTATCCCGACATGTATAAGGTGTTGGAAGACCACCAGGTCAGCGTTACCATCAAGGATTCGCAGGGCAGCGCATGGTTCAATATCCTGCTGCAATTGTCGCCGATCCTGCTGCTAGGCGCGCTCTGGTTCTTTATGCTGCGGCAGATGCAGACGGGCGGCAACAAGGCCATGTCGTTCGGGAAGAGCAAGGCCCGATTATTGTCGATGCAGCAGAAGAAGGTGACGTTCAAAGACGTTGCCGGGGTCGAGGAAGCGAAGGAAGAGCTAAAGGAAATCATCGAATTTCTGCGCGATGCTCCCAAGTTTCAGAAACTAGGCGGCCGCATTCCCAAGGGAGTTCTTCTGGTCGGACCTCCGGGAACAGGCAAAACACTCCTGGCGCGTGCCGTTGCCGGCGAAGCCAACGTGCCGTTCTTCTCGATTTCGGGCTCAGACTTTGTTGAGATGTTTGTCGGTGTGGGCGCCAGCCGCGTTCGCGACCTGTTTGAGCAGGGGAAGAAGAACGCGCCGTGCATTATCTTCATCGACGAAATCGACGCTGTCGGTCGTCATCGTGGAGCCGGGCTGGGAGGCGGTCACGATGAACGCGAGCAGACCCTGAACCAGTTGTTGGTGGAGATGGATGGTTTCGAGTCGAATGACGGAGTGATTCTGATTTCCTCGACGAACCGGCCGGACGTGCTGGATCCTGCCTTGCTGCGTCCCGGTCGCTTTGACCGTCGCGTCATCGTGGGTCGTCCGGATGTGCGCGGACGGGAAGAGGTTTTACGCGTCCATGTGAAGAAGGTGCCGTTGGCCGAGGATGTCGATCTTCGCGTGCTGGCTCGTGGAACCCCAGGCTTCACCGGTGCAGATTTGGCCAACATGGTGAATGAAGCTGCCATCAGCGCTGCGCGGGCGAACCGCAAAGTGGCCACGATGTACGACTTCGAGTCGGCCAAGGACAAGGTCCTGATGGGCGCAGAGCGCCGGTCGATGTTGCTGACCGACGAAGAAAAGCGCACCACTGCGTATCACGAGGCTGGCCATGCGATCGTTGCTGCGCTTCGCGAGCATGCGGACCCGTTGCACAAGGTCACGATTATTCCTCGTGGAATGGCTCTCGGCTTGACCATGCAATTGCCCGAAGATGAGCAGCATACGGTCAGCAAAGAGTATCTGGAAACGCAGTTAGCCATTCTGATGGGCGGCCGCTGTGCGGAAGAAATTTTCCTGAACCAGATGACCACCGGCGCTGGCAACGATATTGAGAGGGCGACGGAGCTGGCCCGCAAGATGGTCTGCGAATATGGAATGAGCCGCCTGGGACCGCTGACCTTCGGCAAGAAGGAAGAGCAGATTTTCCTGGGTCGCGAGATTTCGCAGCACCGCGATTTCAGTGAGGAGACGGCGCGCCAGATCGACTCTGAAGTGCGCATGCTGGTCGACAATGGCTATCAGGCGGCACACTCCCTGCTGGAAAACAACCAGCCGCTGATGCATCGGATGTCCAAGGCTCTGCTGGATCGTGAATCGCTGGATGCGACGGAGTTGAAGCTGCTGATCGAGGGCAAGGATTTGCCGCCGCTCGAACTGCCGCCGAACGGCCCGGGTGGCGATGTGCAGCATGTCCTGAAACCGGATGCCGGACGTGCACCTGGTTTTGCAGGTGAGCAACCCTCCCCGGCATAGAGCCCGCACTGCGAATGTACTTTGAACGAGGAAGGAGCGGCCACTGGCTGCTCCTTTTCTTCTTGTGAGGCGGCCTGTCGGCAACTCGTCTACGAAAACGTACAATCAGAGAAGTCGTTCTCAGCCCTTTATGCGTCCAGTTGCCATCTTCGCCGCCTCACTGCTGCTGATTCTGACGGGGTGCGGCTATCACACGGCTGGTTCGGCCACCCATCTGCCGCCCGACATTGGGACCATCGATGTGCCGATGTTTCAGACCGATGTTGTGAACTACCATACGGAGGTTGCGTTTACGGATGCTGTGGTTCGCGAGTTGACCAGCCGCACCAAAGATCGCGTGACCGAGAGCAATCGTACCCACGTCGCGGATGCCACCCTGAAGGGCACAATCCTCACGGAAACAATTACACCGCTCACCTATAACGCCCAGACCGGACAGTCATCGAGCTTCCTGATCACGATTACGGCGAGCGCTGTGCTGAAAGATGCGTCTGGAAAAGTTCTGTACAGCAACGACCATTTCCGTTTCCACACTGAATATCAAGAGACGGCGGACCTGTCGAGTTTTATTCAGGAAGACTCGCCCGCGGTGCAACGCATGGCGCGAGACTTTGCGCAGTCGTTAGTCAGCGATCTGATGGAGTCTTTCTAATGATGGCGGCACGCAGCGAAGCGAACTCGAAGCTGGGCGGCGGATTCCTCGCCATGGAGCGACTGCTGCAGGAAGTCGCTACGGATGCGCGCCGGCCCGGCTATGTCTTGCTTGGCGATGAAGCGTATCTGCAGCAACAGTCGCGTCGCAGAGTCATCAATGCGCTGATCGATCCGCAGTTTCGCGACTACTGCGTATCTGAGGTGGATCTTGCCGAGGCAACTGTTTTCGACGCGGTTGACCAGGTGAGCACGCCCTCGTTGATGGCGCCATTTCAGATTATTTTTGTGCGCAACGTGCGCTTGCTCTACCAGCGAGGTGCGAAGAAGGAAGAATTCGCCGCCATTCAGAAATATCTGACGCTGCCGAATCCGCAGGCGCTGCTGGTGTTCGTCGCCGATCATCTGCACATTCCCAGCGACGTGCGCCGCATGGATATGCAGGACAAAGACCGGTATGAGCGCATCCGTGAAACGCTCGGCGACCACTGTGGCATTATTGAGCTGAGCCAGCCGGGAGACGAAGACGCGATGCGCTGGCTGATTCTGTCCGCCGAATCACGCGGCGTGGAGATGGAGTCCGATGCGGCGCGGGAACTGGTCGATGCATTACATGGCGACCTGATGCGCTTGTCATCCGAGCTGGAAAAGTTGACGCTGTTTGTGGAGCGAAAGAAAAAGATTGCGCTGGCGGATGTGGAACTCATGGTGGTCTCCGCCAAGCAGCGGTCATTGTACGAACTCACGGATGCGATTTCTGCGCATGATTCGGCGCGGGCGCTGCTGCTGCTGCGCGGGCTTCTGAATGCCAGCGAGAGCGGTGAAGACGGCGCCATCGGGCATTTGCACATGCTGGCGCGGACTTTCCGCCAGATGCTGGTGATTCTGGAGAAAAATGTGCGCGATTCGCGCGGAATCTGGCAGGCTTTGTGGCCTGGTTTTCGTGTGGCGCCGTTCGCTGTGGATGAGCTGATTCGGCAGGCGCGGCGCTATAAGTCGCGTCGAGATTTGATGCAGATGCTGGAGCGGATTGCACGCGCCGACGTAGAGATTCGTTCATCGCCGCCGGACAAAGCCATGGTGCTGGAGCGCTTGATTTTCGATCTGACTAAGATAGGCAATCCAGCCAGAGATTCAGGCAGAACCGCTGGAGCGCTTTCCTCTCGCTGAGGGGAAGTCTCAGCCAACTCAAGCCAACAGATGCTCATCTTCCGCATGGCTGCCGTGTCGCGAGGTTAGCGTGATGGCTGCGGCCAGGATCATGGCTCCTCCCAGCCACGCAGCATGCCCCAGCTGCTCACCCAACAGGGTGACGCCCAACAGCGATCCGATCATCGGCTCCAGGTTCAGAAATACGCCCGCTCGGGAGGCAGGCACACGCGTCAACCCCCAGTTCCACAGCAACGTCGTGCTTGCGGTGCACAGCAGCCCACTGGCGGCCAGCGACAGCCATGCCCGAAGCGAGACATGAAGTGGCGGCGGCCCATCCACAGCGAACACCCAGACCGCGAGCATGACTGTTCCTGTCATCAATCCATAGGCCGTCACAATCAGCGGAGAATGATCGCGCAGCAGTCGCTGATTGATCAAAAGCCATACCAGCGAAATCATCAGCGAAGCCACGATCATCAGATCGCCAATCATGCCGGGGGCGTCGCCGCGGGCGGATGGGGAGGAGTGGCCGAAGGCAATGAAGGCGGCGCCGATCGAGGAAATGGCCAGCGCCATCCATCCAACTTTGTCCATTCGCTCATGCGCAAAAATGCTAGCGCCGACCGCTAAAACGACCGGCAAGGTACCCACCATCAATGCGGCATGGGAGACCGTGGTACGGGCCAGTCCAGCAAACTGCAGCAGGAATTGCACGGGCACGCCGAGGAACGCTGCAATCAGCAGGATGCGCCAGCCGCGCAGGTCCAGCCCAGGACGGCCTCGCAACAGGATGGGGCTGAGCCCGAGGCAGGCGAAGAGAAAACGGTACAGCACCATGTGTGCCGAGCTCATCTCGCGCATGGCGATTTTGCCAAAGAAAAAGCCGGTTCCCCATAAGCCGCCGGCCAGCGCGCAGGCCGCATAGCCGAATGCGGCGCGTGACCGGGATGGATTTGGAGTCTGCACGGTTGAAGTTCGTGTCTCACAGAAACAATTTAGGCACGGCCTTGCGGCCGCACCCAGGGGAAAAGCTTATGACCGGCTACCAGACGCGGCAGCGGTTCACTGGAGCCATCGGCGCGCCCTTCTTGCAACTGAAGGCATGCGCAAATTCCGGCATGTTCCGCACCACGCCGTTGGCGCGCAGTTGGTCGGGCGAATGTGGATCGCTCTGAACAATCAGGCGAATAAATGCCGGCCGGTCGTTGGTACACCAGTTCTGCGCGTACCCGATAAAGAACTGTTGCTCCGGCGTGAATCCACCCATCTTTTTCGTCAGGTTGATATTGTGCTGGCTGGCATAGGCTTCCATGGCCATGTACGCCAGGCGAATGCCTCCGTTGTCAGCGGTGTTTTCACCCAGTGTCAGCTTGCCATTCACGTGCAGCGTATCAACGGCGATAAAGCTGCTGTACTCGTTGTCAATGCAGGCAGTGCGCGCCTCAAACTGTTTCTTATCTTCCGGGGTCCACCAGTTTTTCAGGTTGCCGTTGCCGTCGAATTTGGCTCCCTCGTCGTCAAATCCATGGGTGAGTTCGTGACCTTCCACCGCGCCGATATGACCGTAGTTCACTTCTTCTGGCGACGACCGATCGTAGAACGCAGGTTGCAGGATACCGGCGGGAAAATTGATGTTGTTCATACTGTCGTCGTAGTAGGCATTCACCGTCGGCGGTGACATCTCCCACTCTCCCTTGTCGACAGGCTTGTTGATTTTGTTCAGCTGCCGTGCGGCCTCAAATTCCCGGGCTCGAAGCGAATTTCCAAGCGCATCGTCGGGTCGAATTGTCAGGCTCGAATAATCGCGCCACTTATCCGGATAACCGATCTTATTGGTAATCAGGTTAAGCTTTTCGATGGCCTTGGTTCTTGTTTCCGGGGTCATCCACGCGAGCGTGGTCAGGTCCTGATGCATCGCCGACTCGATGGTCTTGACCATGTCAAGCGTTTGCTGCTTGCTGTCGCCGGCAAAATATTTGTCTACGTATACCTTGCCCAGAGCCTCGCCCAGGGCGGCATCGGTGGCCGAAACACAGCGCTTCCATCGGACCGGCTTGGTTGGAACGCCAACCAGTTTTCGACCGAAGAAGTCGAAGCTCTCGTCATCGAAGGCCGCAGGCAGCCGCGACGCAAATGAGTCCAGCAGGTGGATCCTTAGGTAATTGCGGATGGTTGCCATGTCAGTCTGTTGCAGAATGCCGTTGAGCGCCTGGAAATACGCCGGGTTGGCAACGTTCAAGGTTTGGACGGGCGGTGTCCCCGCTTCGCGCAGCAGCGTTTTCCAGTTAAGGCCTGGGTCAGTCCCGGCAAGAGTGGCCACGGTTTCAATATGGTAGGTTTTGTATGGGTCGCGCCGCTCGGTCATTCCCATGGATGCCTTGGCCATGGAGGTTTCAAGCGCCAGGATCGCTTTCGCATCCGTCATCGCCTTGTCGGCGGGTTCGCCGTACAGGTGCAGCATATTGGCGATGTGCTGCTGATACTCCTGTCGCAACTGCACGCTCTTCGTGTCATAGCGAAGGTAGTAATCCTTTTCCGGAAGTCCGAGGCCACCCTGGTCGACCTCGGCAATCTCCTGGGTCGCATCTTTAAAATCCTGCATGGAGCCAAGCTCGAAGAACGCGTTTACGTTGATCTTCTGATAGTGCGCCAGCAACGCCGGCAACTCCTTCTTGTCTTTCAGCGCGTCAATTCGATCCAGCTCCGGTTGCAATGGCTTTAGGCCATCGGCATCGATGGCTTTTGTGTTCATGCAGCTGGCGTAGTAGTCACCGATCTTTTGTTCGTCGGAGGAACGGCCGGATGTTTGCTTGGAAGCTTGCTCGAGTATGCCGTGCAGCAGCTGTCTGTTGTATTCATTCAAGTTCTCAAACTGGTCATACAACGGCAGGTCGGCAGGAATCGGATACTTTTCCGCGAACTTGCCACAGGCAAATTGATAGAAGTTGGCGCATGGGTCGGCCGTCGTGTCCATAACGGACGCATCGAAGCCGGGTATGGGAGAAATCTTTGCCGTCACGGGCGCTGCGGGCGAGGTTTTGGGATTTTGTCCGCTGGCCGGAAGGCAGAATGTGGGAAATGTCGCGGCCAGTGTGAGCACCAACGTAGACTTCAGAATCGTTTTTTTGACCATGCTTCTTGGTTCCTTTCGCCCGAAAGCGTAACGTGTTTCTGTAGATGATAAGCGCCTTACCATCAGAAACTGACGCTCACTCGAAGTCAATAGGCAGCCGAGCCGGCGCGGAGTGTTTTTCGGCGTTTCAGGCGTGCGCGACGGTCCTGATGCTGATGTTCTTGTTGCCGGTGATGCTCGGCCAGAAGGTACCGGCCGCGCCAGTCGCCGCGGCGATAAAGAATGAGCTACAGCCGGAAGTGAAAGTTCCCGTTAGCCCGCTCGGTTATTTACCCCCGGGAGACCTGCCGGCGTTCTACTATCATGCGCTGGTGGAACTGCATTTTATCGACGCAGACCATTTGCTGTTTGCCTTCAATACTCCCGGCCTGCTGAAGCGCGACGACAACTGCCCGGATGCCGCGGTTCAGCGCATGGTGCACGTAGTCGTTATGCAGCTCCCTTCAGGGCAGGTGGTGAAGCAGGCGGACTGGGAGTTGTACGACTTCGCTGATTTTCTATGGCGGCTGGGCGACGGCAAGCTAATGTTGCGTCGATGTAACCAACTGGAAATCGTCGGCGCGGACTTGGACCCGCAGCTATTGATTAGAGCCAGCGGAAAGATAGAGGATGTCAGCTTTTCTCCCGACCATTCCATGGTCGTGGTCCAGGAAACAGCCCCGCCACACGCGGACGACAGTGCCAACGCCGCCATCCCTTCGGTGCTCGACCAGGAGACAGCAGTCCAGCGCACGAATGTCAGCTTTATCCAACTGCATCCTTTGCAAATGATCGCCCGCGCCGTGATTCCGTTGCCAGGTGCGATCCCGGTGATTGCCAACGGGCTTCTCGAAACTTTGACGGCGCCGAAAGACAATTGGGTTCTGAACATGCAGGTATTTCACGGCGCCGAGCACCAGATCGCGACCATTCATTCCCTCTGCCCGCCCGCGATCCAGGCCATCTCCAACACAATCGTGATGGCGAAGACATGTTCCAAAGGCGACCAGAAAGCGTTGGAGGGATACAACCTGCAAGGCTCACTCTTATGGAAGATCGCGCTGGAGTCTACCCAATACGATCCAGAACTCATTTCGATCCCGACCGGTTCCCGTTTTGCCATCGAGTCGGTGCGGCTGAAACATCCTCGTGCGGCGCTCGATCCGGTAACAAAGGAGGATGCCGACGGCGAAGACATTGATATCTACGACGCGCTTTCCGGGGTCCGTATTGCGACTTTTCAGACCACTCCGGACTACACCGGCGGTCGGAATGTAGATTTTTCTCCAGACGGCCAGCGCATGGCGGTTTTGCATGACGGAGCCATCGAAATCTATAGCCTGAACGACTTGGTGAAGGCGCTGCCAGGGATGCCGCACTAGGGCTCGCCGAAAGTCCGACTCTCACAATTGATTTTTTTCTTCGATTCTGTGCCTGAGCTGTGCTACGCTGCGCCCAAAGACAAATACTATGAGCGAGCCAGCGATTCTGCACAATCCTTCCTTGCCGAATATCTACGGCCCTATTACGGCCGGCCAGCTGTTCGAGCGAACCTTCACGCTTTTGCGCGAGAATTTCAAGCTCTTCTTTGGAATAGTTCTAATCCTGGTCGGCGTAGAAATTGTTTTCGGTGGCGTCACGGCTGGCTTCTTAGGCGGCAACGCGTTTTTGATGGATGGTTCCAGCATTGAACCGGCCTCGCTGGGGCGAATCCTCTTTCTGGTGCCGATTGTGTTTGTCGGCGGAGTTTTGCTTTTTATCCTGATTCAAATTATTCAGGGTGCGCTGTTTATCGCTACCCGAGCGAAACTCACAGAGACGCAGATCACGGTGGGTGATGCCTGCAAACTAGCGGCCGATCAGGCAGGCCGGCTTATCGGAATTTCGCTGCTGATCATCCTTCGAGTCATTGGTTACATATTGCTGTTTGTCCTCGTCTTTGGAGTTCTAGCGGCGGTGATCGGCGCGTTTGGCGGACTGCTGCACGCCGTGGCAGGCCAACCCTTCAGCCGGGGTCATCTTCCGAGTGCCGGAGTAATTCTGTTTTTGCTGATGCTGGTGCTAGCGGGCGTGATTGCATATTTGTTGTTTTGGCTGTGGCTCGCTTCGCGGTACGCTCTGTCGATTCCGGCAGCACTGGCAGAGAATCTTTCAGTCACAGAGTCGATCCGGCGATCGATTCACCTTAGCAAGGGCAGCCGAGGAAGACTGTACGCGCTGTTCCTTGGGATTGTTGTTGCCGATGTGGCCATTGCTGCTGTCACGGTTCCATTTCAGCTCATACTGAAGCACGGAGCCGGCGATCCGCATGGCTTCGCCTTTGGAGTCATCGGTATATTGCTGGCGGGGTTCAGGATATTGACCAGCGCATTGATTGTGGCAGTCATGGGCGTCGCAACCGGGCTTTGTTATTACGATTTGCGAGTGCGCAAAGAAGGATTCGGGGTTGTGACGCCACCGACGCCGCCAGTACCCATGGCTCCGGCAGAGCCGTGGCCGCTGCCGCCGAACGAACCGGCTGGAGATCTTCCAATTTCCTGAACGTCGACTCCGCGAATCCAGCGACGCAGCGTGGCTTTGCGTGACTCAGGCTTTCATGAGGCCTGTGTAGATTGCCATTCCTGCCACCGCGTCGATGTTCTCGGCGTCCAGTTCGTCAATTTCGCTCTGCGCGCGAATGCCGCCAGCAACAATCAGTTGACGACGTGTCTGCCGACGCAGGCTGCGGGCGATGTCTATGGGAAATCCTGACAGTGTGCCTTCCGTATCCACGTGGGTATAGAGGAAAGCGCCACAAAACGGTTCCAAATGCTGCATCGCATCCTGCGGCCGAAGTTCGATCTTTTCCCTCCACCCGCGAACCGCAACTTTGCTGTCTTTAGTGTCGACGCTGAACACCAGGTGCTCCACGCCTAGAGAAAAGGCAAGTTCTTCGGCAAATTGTGTGCGCACTAGATTGGTGACGGCGGGAGAAGTTTCGCGATCAATGGCTTCGGGCGATGCGCTGCCGTTGAATAGGGAAGAGCCGAAAATCACGCGCTGGGCGCCCATATCCAGCAGAATCTGCGCTTCTGCACTGCTGCGAATGCCGCCACCAACCTGGCATGGCAGGCGGCGGACGATGGATTCAATCAGGCGACGATTGTCGCCCTGTCGCTTGGCTGCGTCCAGGTCAATCAGCTGCACCAGCGGATAGTCTGAAAAGCGGTCGACCCAATACTCCAGATCGTCGAATCCGAGTGCGAGATCTTCTCCGTGGACCAACTGCACAACGCGGCCACCCATCAGATCAATTGACGGGATCAGCATGACAAACTCAAGTCCATTTTCATCCTTCTAGTGTATGGGAATTGATCAACAAGGTAGACGCATTGGCAGGCCAAAGGATGCTAATTCTACTTTCATGGTGCGCGCGTCCGAAATTCCAAAGTGAAAGATGCTGGCAGCCAGGGCAGCGTCGGCTGAGCCCAGCGTGAATACGTCCGCAAAATGTCTGACGTTACCGGCGCCTCCGGAGGCGATCACCGGAATCTGAACCGCTGCGCTGACGGCCGCTGTTAACTCACAGTCAAATCCATTTCGCATTCCGTCCGAGTCCATCGAAGTCAGTAAAATCTCTCCGGCACCGCGAGCTTCAGCCTGCCGTGCCCATTCCAAAACGCCCAGTCCGGTGGCTTTTCTACCGCCGCTGACGTAAACTTCGGCGCTCTCCGGGCTGCCCGAATGTCGCCGGCCATCGATCGCCACGACGACAGCCTGTTCTCCAAAACGAGAGCCGATTTCGGTGATCAGTTCCGGCCGCGCCAGGGCCGCGGAGTTGACGCTCACCTTGTCCGCTCCGGCGTCGAAGACCAGCATTGCATCCTCGAGCGTTCGAATGCCTCCACCTACCGTCAGTGGGATAAAGATCTGATCGGCGGCTCTTCGCACCGCGTCCAGAAGCAGGGCGCGTTTCTCGTGGGTCGCGGTGATGTCGAGAAAGACAATTTCGTCCGCTCCGCCAGCAGCATGCCGCATTGCCAACGCCGCGGGATCGCCGGCGTCGACCAGATCGAGGAATTGCACGCCTTTGACGACGCGTCCCGCAGAAACATCCAGACAGGCGATGATGCGGCGCGTCAGCATCCCGATACCTTCATGAAATTCTCTAGAATCTTCAATCCAACGTCGCCGGATTTTTCAGGATGAAATTGTACAGCCATCCAGTTATCTCTTTCTATGACGGCAGAGAACACGCCTCCATAATTTGTAACAGCAACGGTTGCATTCACAACAGGAGCGCGATAGGAATGGGTGAAGTAGACGTGCGGCGATGCGGGCAGGTTGTGCAATAGCCGCGATTCTTGTACCAGTTCGAGGGAATTCCATCCAACGTGCGGCGACTTGATGCCGGCGGGGAAGTGCTCGCAAACTTCAGGAAAAACGCCGAGACCTCGGGTCTCAGGAGCTTCAGTACTGCCCGCGAACAACCATTGTAATCCCACGCAGATGCCAAGAAATGGAACGCCCTCGGCGACTCGATCGCGTAGAGCGTCTGCAATCCCGGTGGTCAGCAGGCGCTCCGTTGAAGCGAAATGGCCTACCCCCGGCAATACGATTCGGGCTGCGCTCTTCAAATCCTCGGGCCGTTGAGTGACCAACAGGTCCGCTCCAACAGCGCGAAGCGATTTGCAGGCCGAGTTGAGATTCCCAGTCAGGTAATCGATCACGACTGTCTTTTCGGCACTCATGCGAAACACTCCACTACAGCAGTCCCTTCGTGCTGGGCAGCATCGACTTCATCCGCAGGTCGCGAGAGCAGGCAAAGCGCAGCGCGCGCGCAAAAGCCTTGAAAAGCGCCTCGATCTTGTGGTGATTGGAGCGCCCGTAGAGAACTTTAAGATGAACGTTGGCGCGATTACCACGGGCGAATCCTTCGAAAAAATCGGGCAGCAATTCGGTTTGCAGGTCGCCCACGATTCGCATGCGGACTTTTGTGTCGATCACGTAGGAGGCGCGTCCGCCCAGGTCAATCGCCGCAGCGGCCAGGGTCTCATCCATCGGCATTAGAAAATAACCCGCGCGAAGGATTCCTTTTTTGTCGCCAAGGGCCTGCGAAAATGCTTCCCCGAGAGCGATGCCGATATCCTCCACCGTGTGGTGCTGATCCACATCCAGGTCGCCTTTGCAGATCAAGTCCAGATCGAAGCCGCCGTGACGCGCAAACAACTCCAGCATGTGATCCAGAAACCGGATGCCAGTGTCGATGTTGTAGTGACCTTGACCGTCGATCGTCAGCCGCAAGTCGATCTGCGTTTCTGTCGTGTGCCGCCGCAGTGTCGCACTGCGTCCAGCTAGCTTTCGGGCTGCCATTGAATCTCCTTCAAAGCGTTTTGCAATGCAATCAATCCTCGTTCAGTATGTTCGATTGTCCCTAATGTAATGCGGACGCAACCGTCGCAACCGGGATCACTGCTGCGGTCTCGCACCAGCACGTCCTGCCGTCGCAGCGCATCGACGAACGCCTTGTGTTTGCCGCCGATATTCATCAGGATAAAGTTAGCGTGGCTCGGCCAGTAGGGAACTTTCAGCTGCGTCAAAACGCGCTCGGCGGCGGTGCGGCTCTGCAACACCTGCTCCGCATACCAGGAAATATAGGCTTCGTCCGCCAGCGCCTCTGGCAGGCATTCCAGCGCAACGGAATTGACGTTGTATGGCGAACTCACCTTTCGGACGAATCGCATGGCATCGGGATGGCCGACAAGTAGCCCGATCCGAAGTCCGGCTAGACCGTAGGCCTTGGAGAACGTACGGGCCACAAATAGATTTGGCACCGTGGCAGTTACAGATAGAACGGACTCGCCATGGAAATGGTAGTAGGCCTCATCCACGAGCAGCGCGGCTTGCGGCGCCGCTGCCGCGAGTTCCAGCAAGAACGATGTTTCCACCACCGCGCCGGTCGGATTGTTGGGCGATGCCAGCATGATGACCCGCGTGTTGGGTCCGATAGCCTCTTGCACCCGCTGATAGGGAAATTGCAGGGTGCTGTCCGCCTGGACCTCGCGAATTCGCGCGCCGGTGGCCTCCGCGTACAGGGCATACATGGAAAACGTCGGGGTCACAATGACGACTTCATGCTGCGGTTCGAGATAGGTTTCGCACAGGAGGTGGATCGCTTCGTCAACTCCATTGGTTAGCAGGACGGCCTCTTCGGCCAAGTCAAAGTGCTCTGCGACGATTCGCTCGACATGATGCCGCTCGGGATATTTTGTCAGGGTGTCCGCAGCAATTCGCTGTAAAACCGCCTGAACGCGTGGGGAAGGGGCAAATGTGTTCTCGTTGAAGTCGAGCCGCAATCCATCCCGCCCTGCCAGTGGTGGGTGATATTCGTGCATTCGCTCCACTGCCTCACGCGGCCGAAGTTTCTGCGGAACGGAGGTCGCCGAATCGATGCTCATCGTACCTTCCTCCCGCTCAGACGAGCGGCGTCGCGAACGCCGACAGAGGCCGCGTGCCCAAGCAATCCCTCGGCGGTGGCCAGTCGTTCGGCATGTGGGCCATGTGTTGCCAGTCCTGTTGCTGTGTATTCCTGAGTCGTTACCAGGCGAAGAAAGTCGTAGACGCTCAATCCTCCGCGGACACGAGCCAACCGGCCGGTTGGAAGCACATGATTCGGGCCTGAAATATAGTCGCCCATGCTCTGCGGTGTGTTCGCACCAATAAAAATCGACCCGGCATGACGCACCCAGGCCAAATCATTTTGTTTGTCGATGGTCAAATGCTCGGCTGCCAACCGATTTGTCACAGTTTGAGTTTCATTTCGTGCTTTTGTCAGAAAAATGAAGCCGTTTCGTGCAATTGCATTGCTGGCAATCTTGTTTCGAGAAGCCTGGATTTGTACTTCTTTTGCAGTTTCTCGCGCTAACTGCAGGTTGCTGGTGACGAGGACCGCGAGTGCCTCGGGATCGTGCTCTGCCTGTGCAACCAGGTCGGAAGCGATCCACTTTGGATTTCCGTCCTCGCTGGCCACAACAATTTCTGTTGGGCCCGCCAGCATATCAATACCGCAGTCGAAAGCGACGAGCTTCTTCGCCGTAGTGACATAGAGATTTCCGGGTCCCACAATTTTGTCGACACGTTGCACGCTGGCCGTGCCGTAGGCGAGCGCCGCAATTGCCTGCGCGCCGCCGATGCGACAAAACTCCTTGACCCCGGCCAGATAGGCCGCCGCGAGAGTTTCCCGCGCCGGGCGCGGCGAGACGACGACGATGCGTTTTACTCCAGCCACTTGAGCGGGAATCACCGTCATCAGCAAGGTGGATGGTAGTGGATAGCGACCGCCGGGAACGTAGCAGCCCACCGAGTCGAGGGGCAGAGCGCGCTGCCCCAGCCGCACGCCCGGCAATTTTCGCGTCCATTCCTTTGGCATTTGCCAGCGCGCAAAGCGCCGGATATTTCCAGCCGCTGCCTGCAACGATTTGCGCAACTCTTTGGGTGTTTCATCCCATGCGGCCGCCATTTCCGCCTGGGTCACCCGAAGGTCTGCCGCAGGTGGGAGCCCATCCAGCCGCTCTGCATATCGTCGCAGGGCATCATCTCCCTTTCGCCGAATGTCTGCGAGGATGCGTTTCACCGCGGGCTCCAGTCGGCTGGTGGCTGCGCCGGATCTTTCTTCAATCTGACGCAGCAGGGCTTCCGCCTGGGCGGCAGTTTTTCCGTAGGTGCGTATCAGTTTCATCGCCGTCGACAACGCTCCCTAGAAGACAATTTTGTTTAGCGGATATTCAACGATTCCTGTTGCGCCGGCCGCTTTCAGCCGCGGAATCACATCGCGCACGGTGCGCTCTTCCAGAATAGTGTTGACGGCGACCCACTCCGCATCGCTGAGTGTAGATACCGTCGGGGAGTTTAGCGCCGGCAGGACGCCCAACACCGCAGGCAGACCGGCTGCACGCACGTTCATCATCAGTCCCACCTGGCCCTGCGCAGCGATCGCGCCTTGAAGCATCAGCGCAATCTTGTCGACTTTGTCTTTCTTCCAGGGATCGCTGTAGGCCGCCGTGTTCGCAATCAGCTGGGTTTCACTTTCGAGCACGGTCTCCAGAATGCGAAGCCGATTCGCCCGGAGCGAACTTCCTGTCTCCGTCACTTCTACGATGGCGTCGGCCAGCACGGGCGGTTTCACCTCCGTGGCACCCCAGCTGAAGTCCACCTGGACAGGAACATTCTTGCCGGCAAAATATTTCTTGGTCGCTTCGACAAGTTCAGTCGCGATGATCTTATTGGCAAGATCCTCGGCACGCTGGTAGGGCGATTCCTCCGGAACGGCAAGCACCCAACGAACTTTTTGCCGGCTTTGTTTGGAGTAGGTGAGACTGGCGATGGATTCCACCGTCAACCCACTTTCCGCAACCCAGTCGCTGCCGGTCAGTCCTGCGTCGAGCGCG
>JAJYBW010000387.1 GCA_021778815.1 Acidobacteriota bacterium
GAATGTGCTGGTGAAAGGCGGCGACTACACGGAAGAAACTGTGGTTGGCGCGGATCTGGTGCGCGGTTGGGGCGGACGTGTCGCCATCGTGCCGATGGTCGCGGGCTTCAGCACCACCAGCCTGGTACAAAAGCTAAGCGGGACTCCGGGGCAGAGTCACGCTCACGAAGCAAAATCGTAATAATACAAGACATCGTTCTTGCAGACCGCTTCCCTGCTAATCTCCCATAGGGTTTCTTGGATGGGGAGAATGCTGCTGCCGTTCTGGATTGTGCAGCCACTTGGATAACGCAGCCCCGTTCATTTCCATTCCAACCAGGTCGAGTTCGCCATGATCGTAGTCGGCAATCATCATGCCCATAGATGAGCCATCGGGACGCACTAAAATCACCGACTGATCGCCGCTCCGATTTTGTCCGCCGCTCACTTCCGTCACGAACGGCTGCCAATCATCGCCGAGTCTGGAACGGAGCAGTGGATAGAGATCCTTACCATCCATGCCGTGCAGGTTGTCGAACTGGACCACCCGCAGGCCGCGTACCCCACCGTGGGTTTTCAGGCGGGCACAAATACTGACCAGGCTCATCATGGGAATGCGCTGCGCATGCACGGAGTATTTGTGCTCCACGGCGGACACGACGGAATTAAAGTCGTGATCGGCGGCGGAACACCCCGTCGAGACCAGCAACGCTGAACCCAGCATAAGCAGCGCGAGTTGACGCATCCGGAATCTCATTTCGCCTCCTTGGTCGCGCTTTTCTGGAGATTGAGATTCGGTACGCCGAAGTTGCCGCTGAGCTCCTTCAAATCTTCGGGCCGGATCGAGCCGGAGATGTAGACCATGTCAAGTTCCTTGGGTTCGGCATCGAGAACGAACATTCCCTTCACTTCATTGCCGACCATCTTGACGTAGACATCGGTGTCGCCCTCGCCCTTCTTCGAGCGCACTTTCACCATCGGATTCCAATCGGGTCCCAGGAACTGGTGGCGGATAGTTTTCAGGTCTTCAGGCGTGTACTGTCCCGGCGCAGAGAACTCATAACTGCGAACGTAAATGGCATTCAGGTTCTGAATCAGCCGTTGCGCCTGTGCGTCATTTTTATCTTTGCCGTCGAGAAACTGGCTGGCGAACTTCAGCATGGTTTTGTTCATTGTGACTTCGTTCACATCGGAGGCGAGCGCCGCCAGCTTTTTGTCGAGCTCGACTGGGAAATTCGGCTGGATCTCCTGGGCAACCGCGGGCAGCGTAAGCAGCAAGCTACAGCCAAGCAGCGCAGCGGTACGGCAGGCGGCTGTCAATCGTTGAATTCGAGTCATAGCGCTATCTCCTTAGTTCGAGTTCTCATGGTTGGTGTTGTCGCTGTCCACCTTGTTGCGAACGTCCTGTAGGGTGGAGCTGGTAATTCTTAGCGCCAGCAATACCTGTTGGCGTGCATGCTCGCCGGCAATCTGGCGTTCTCTCTGGTGCTCGAAATAGCCGCCCACGCCGACCGATAACAGAAGTGTTGCCGCAATGACGCCCTGCACGATGGGCTTGCGAATTGTACGCAGCGGCCACGGCGTCGGCTTACGGTGCGGTAAAGCATCCACCTGCGCCAAGACGCGATCCGCGAAACCGTCGGGCGCGGGTCGGGCCTGCAGATGGGCGCGCAATTCCTGTTCGAACATGGCTTCCAATTCCGGACCCAACCCATCGTCATCTGGATCGTTCCGTTCCCTGCCGAACTCAACCATGGACGACCTCCTTTCGTTGCGGCGATGTATTCCCGCGCAGTAGCTTCAGTGCGCGTTGCAGATGGCTTTTGACAGTCCCCAGGGGCATGGAAAGCATCGTGGAAATTTCGCTCGGCATCATGTCCTCCTGATAGCGCAGCAGCACCACTGCCCGTTGTGCCGGTGGAAGCAATGCAACCATCTGCTCAATGTTCGTCATTGCATCTTCTGGTTCGAATACATTCTGTGAAGCCGTTGAGCCAGTCCCGTCCGATCGCATATATTCCTCACTAAATTCCTCCGCCCCATACTCAGCCCGGCTGGCGCGCCGGCGGCAGGCGTCCGTTGCCCGATGAACTGTGACCCGACGCAACCATGCGAGCAGGTGTTCCTGCGACTGCATCTGGTCCAGGTTTCGATACAGGGCGAGAAAGACATCCTGCGCAACTTCCTCCGCCGTGCCGCAATCGCCGAGAATGCGATACGCAATGCTGTAGACGCGGGACTGATGCCGGTCCACAATGTCACGAAACCCATCTCTCGACAGCGAGATCGATGCCACGGATGAGTTTGTGATCGCGGACTGCAATAGATTCGTCCTTCCCCAGAATTCTTTGTACCTGCGTATACGCAGATCCGGGCGCGGGAGAACGCAAAAAATGAGAAAAAATGAAAATAATTGTCGTGGCTAAGCAAAAACCCCCGCTGTTGGTCGTGTGGAGCACGCCGCCGGGTACTTCAAGATCAGATCAACTGGGATATGGAGTCGGTGGGGTGAACTAGGGCTGTATTCGGCGTTCGTCGCCTTGGTGATCGATGACCCAGTCTTTGCCGTCTGAGGAATGGGCAACTTCGAAATGAATCCGATCATGGCCATGCCAGTCATTGATGGTGCGAAAGTAGGTCGTTTTACCGCTGTCCGTACTTTTCCCCGAGAATGTCCATCGTTGGCCTTCGATCAGCAGATCGCCGCGCCCCTGGGCAGAGCCGTTCGGCAGAATTGCTTGCGTGTTGAAGTGGCGGGTTGTCCCGGCATACACGAACACGATCAGCGCGCCAACCTTGCCGTTGACGGTCTGCTGGCACGCATAATACTCGCTGAATTCTCCGCAATGGTTGGAGATAGTGTCTGGTGCGCTCCCGGACATCCCAGGGGTCGCCTGCCAGTTTCCCTGATAGAGGGAGATGGACGAAAATACTGACGCCGAACTGGATGCCGATGTGGGCTGAGACGTAAAGGGGGCGGCGAAACCGAGGGTCGTCAAGAAGGCGAATGCCAATGCGAACATGGAATTTCCTCCCGCCGATTCTATACCCGGACGCTAAACCTTTGGGCTGCGATGGTTCAGCCCAAGTTCCAGGAGGACCTCCGCAACACGTTCATAGTCGTGACGCAGGACATCTTCGGAGCGAAGAAAATCGCCGGTGATGCAGCGAACACCCAGGCGCTCAATCTGGTCGATATCGGCAATGATTTGTTCCGCGCCTTGGGCGGCGTAGCGTTGCCGCGCTTCTTCCGGAACCGGGGCCACGTTGACCAAGGCATAGTCGAAGATGGCTCCGCCCGTGTGTTCGTAAATGC
>JAJYBW010000388.1 GCA_021778815.1 Acidobacteriota bacterium
GGATGCCGCGATACCCTCTCGCCGCGTTCCTGGCATAACCTGGTGGCAAATATCCCAGGCGAACGCCCTTGGCAAAGGCATACGTGAACATGCACGCAGCAGAGGACTCCAGATAGTTTCCTTTCGCCTCGGGCTTATCCAGAACGTCGTACCATAGCCCGGTGTGGGGATCCTGAACCTTGCCGACCGCTGCGGCCGTACGATTGAGAATTGCAATCAGCTGCGCGCGGCCCGGATCGTTGGGCTTATAATACGGCAGCGTATCCACCAGCGCCATCATGTACCAGCCGGTGGCGCGTGCCCAGAAGCTGGGTGAATCTCCGGTGGCTTTGTCCGCCCAGGTCTGTTGCTTTGACTCATCCCAGCCGTGAGACAGCAGACCTGTCCTGGGATCGCGGGCATGCTGGTCGATCAATACGAATTGCTTCGTGATGTCGGCAAAATCATTGGGCTCCTGAAACATGGAGGCATACTCGGCATAGAACGGCTCCGCCATGTATAGGCCATCCAGCCACATCTGGTTGGGCGTCTGGCCTTGATGCCAGAATCCTCCTGAGGCATTGCGCGGTTGGGTCGCCAGCTGTTCACGAATCCGCTTCGCGGCTTTGTAATATTTCGCGTCCTGGGTCACGCCATAGAGCAGCAGGAACTGCTTGCCAAGCAGCACACTGTCGAGGCTTTGATCTTTTGCGTTATAGGTGCGGATCGATCCATCGTCGGCAACAAATTGGTCCACCGCTGCCTTGACATAGTCGTAGTAGGCGGCGTCAGCGGAGTTATGCCAGACAGCATCCATGCCGTTCAGCAGCGTACCTAGCCGATAGTCCCATTTCCACTCTCCCTTATCGGTGGAGTAGTGACCGTGCGGCCAATTTTGAATCACAGATCGCGCCATCTGCTGCGATAGCGGAGTGGACTCCGCCTGCACGCCACAGAAACCGAGAGCAAAGATGCAGAGCGAGCACACCGTGGCGAATCGAGCCAACCGTGTGCAAATGTGCGATTGCAACGTTACGATTCGGTGAACAGAGCGGCCGGCAGAAAGTTTGAATGAAAGCATTGTCGATCTCTCCTGATCCAGCACGTATGGCGAGCCCGCGCTTGAGATACAGGCGCAAACAATACTCGCCACGATGGAATGTTTCTTCGCAGTACAGGCTATTCTACGAGAACCGCCCCGCGCCAGATGCGGATAAGAATCTGCAAATGCTACCGGAATCGCTCCAGCACCTTCTCCGCGTCTGATCCTTCCGTCCGCGCGCGGAATTCCCCTCAGATTCAACCCGCAGCGCCGCCCTTTACCTGCTCCCCCGCGAAATAAAATTTGCCGCAGTGAAATCGCTCCCTTCGGGTTAGGATTTTCTCTAGACCGCGCTACATCGAAGGAGACCATGTTGTTAGATATCGGCCAGAATATTTACATCGTTGTGCTTTGGATCACGCTGTCCATCACTTGCCTCGTGATGCTGAACACGTTCTGGGAACCCAGCCGGCGCAGCGTCCATAACGACGTGATTGGATGGCAGATCGCCATCCTGGGCACTATCTATGCGGTCATGATCGGCTTTATGCTGTATGCGGTCTGGAACAATTTTCAAACGGCGGAGACCAACGCCAATAATGAAGCCAACGACCTGGTAAACCTTTACCGTGCGTCCGATGGATTGCCGCAGGTGCAGCGGGATCAAATGCAAGCGTTCGCGCGAAACTACGTGCAGTCGGTCGTTACGCAGGAATGGCCGCAGATGAATCGCGACCCGGCGGGCACGAACAACAATCGTTACATGGCGCAGCCATATGTAATGGGAATGTGGCACGTCGCAGCGCATACCCCGGCCAATAACCTTGCGGAGCAAGCCAATCTGCGTCAGGTGATGGTCGAACTTAGCAGTATGACGGAACATCGGCGGGTTCGGCTTCTGGAAAGCAGAACGGCAATGCCAGGCATACTCTGGGCTGTGCTGGTCATGGGCGGCGTCATCACGATCGCCGCGTCATGTCTTATCGGCAGCGAAAATGTCCCGTTACATTTCGTCCTTATCGTCGCCATCAGTCTGTTAGTTTCGCTGGCGCTTGTGGCCATCGGCGATATCGACCGTCCGTTCCAGGGGTCCGTTCACGTGAACCCGAGTGGATTTCAACGGGCACAGGATACGATTCTGCACCCGGAGGGAAACTCCTTCTGACGTGGGATTCCGACTCTGGTACGCGGCCCATCCATGACACACAAAAGCCGCATTCCCCCGGTGGGAATGCGGCTTTTGAATTTCCAGAAACGACAGCAGGCTTACTTGGCGCGCGTGGTATCGGCCTCGCGCAGACGGGCTGCCTTGCCGCGCAGTGCGCGCAGATAGAACAGCTTGGAGCGGCGCACGCGGGCAGAGCGGACTTTCTCCACCTTCTCCACCACTTTGCAATGCAAGGGGAAAATGCGCTCGACACCCTGGCCAAAGCTCATCTTGCGAACCGTAAAGCTGCCTTGCGCGCCGTTTTTGCGGGCGATCACGATGCCCTCAAAGGCCTGTACGCGCTCTTTGTCGCCTTCTTTAATCTTTACCTGAACGCGAACCGTGTCGCCCGGGCCAAACTTGGGGAGATCGGTGCGCTGAAGCTTGGCAGCCAGGCGCTGCATAACGGGATGAATCGACATAAAATGATTCCTGCTCTAGTTAGAAAATGGAATGTGACGCAAAACACTAGTGTACATGGAATCAGCGATTTCGTCTCGTTTTCATGGCTCAATTCCCTCCACCTGCATCGTTTCTGCGCCGCGGGCCGGCGGGCCGGCGATGGGAAGAATGACGGTAAATGTTGTCCCGCTCTTACCCAGATCCGCGCGACTGCGCACGTGGATGCTGCCCTTGTGTTTCTCCACAATGCCGGCGGAAACCCACAGCCCCAGCCCCGTCCCAATTTCCCCCTTAGTGGTGAAAAATGGCTCGTAAATGCGTCGTCGTACATCGGGGGGCATGCCATGTCCTGTATCCGAAATTGTGACTCTCACCCCGGATTCCTGATGTCGCCAATCGGTGACCGGACGCACGCGTAAGCGCAACATTCCCCCGTTTGGCATCGCATCCGTTGCATTGCCAACCAGGTTGGCCAGCAACTGGCGAATTTCCCCGGCGTAGCAGACCAGGGGCGGACAATCTTGCTTTTCCAGTTTTACCTCGATCCTGTTGCGCGCCAGCTTGCCTCGATAGAGCGTCAGAACAGAATCCAGCAACTCCACCATATCGGTGGCCACGGCGGAAGATTGTTGCTTGTGAAAGCGAAGAGCCTGGCT
>JAJYBW010000389.1 GCA_021778815.1 Acidobacteriota bacterium
TGTACGTTCGAATCCTGCCCCAGGCTGCGGGAGCGCAGGCGGTCAGCAAGGTTGCTGCGGGCCAGCCATCGCCGGTCGCGTCGACCGAGGCGAATTTGCTGTACGCCACGCTGGAACAAGACAGTGGCGTCCAGGCTGCGCTGATGGCGGTCGATAATCCCAGCGGGGATATTCTGGCGCTGATCGGCGGCCGAGACTTCAATCTGTCGCAATACGATCGAGCGACGCAGGCCGAGCGGCAAACCGGGTCATCCTTTAAAGCCTACGACTACACCGCGGCGATGGAGGCTGGGTTCAAGCCGGACAGCATGATTCTCGATGGTCCCACCACGTTCCGCACGGCGTCTGGCCTGTATATTCCGCATGATTATGAACACCGCTGGCTGGGAAATCTCACGCTGACGCGCGCCTTTGCCGATTCGTTGAACATTCCAGCGCTGAAGCTGGCAGAGCACGTTGGCATCCACAAGGTGATTGCGACGGCGCATCGTTTTGGAGTGACGACGGACATTCCCGCATTTCTGCCGATTGCGCTGGGTGCGGCAGAGATCAGCCTGATCGAGCAGGTGGCGGCTTACAGCAGCTTTCCGAATGACGGCATTCGCCTGACACCGCACTTTATCCATCGGGTGACCACCGCCGATGGAGAGGTTTTGTGGGATGACACCCCGGATGTACACGTCTCCACCGACCTGAAGACTGCGCGGCAAATGATGCAATTGTTTGAGGCGGTGACGCGCCAGGGAACGGGAGCGACGGTGAGCCAGTTGCATCATCCTCTGGGCGGCAAAACAGGCACCACCAACGACTTTACAGACGCATGGTTTCTCGGTTTTTCGCCCTCAGTCACGTGCGGTGTCTGGGTGGGTTATGACGACCGCCAGACTTTGGGCGAGAAGGAGACGGGGGCCAGAGTGGCGTTGCCCATCTGGATTGATTTCATGCGGACGGCAATCGCTGGTCATCCCGACGAAGCATTTCCCGGTGAGGCACCCGCGGCGCCGGTTGATGCTACTCCCATAGCGCCTGTAGCGGCGCATTCACCCGCATCCAATGTTCCTTGAATCGTGCGGGCAGCGCCCACTGTGCACCTACATCTAAAGCGGTAGCTTTCGGACCATTCTTTTTTGAGCGGTCAGAAGGATGGCATCTGAATTTGCTTACGCCTGGGAGTTGAGCCCGAACAGAGTTTGATACAGCGCGAAGTAGTGTCGAGCACGCGCGACGTCTTTGCCAATCTGCTCTTTGAGCGCCTGGGGGGACGGCCACGCAATTTCAGCGCGAAGACGGTCAAGAAAGAGAAGTCGAAGTTGTGTGGTCTCGTCGAGCGCGATGGGATGAAAGTCCAGGATGTGAGTTTCTACCGTAAACGAATCTTCTCCAAAAGTGGGGCGATTGCCGACATTGGTGACCGACTCGAATTTTTCTCCATTCACTTCGAGGCAGGTGATGTAGACACCGTTGGCGGGCAGCAGTTCTTTGTACGGTGCGAGGTTGATGGTAGGAACCGTGTAGAGGGAACCATAACCACGACCGGGCGCGGGCGTTGCAATGATCTCAAAAGGACGGCCTAGAAGTTGGCGTGCGGCGCGCATGTTTCCGGCTGCGATCGCGCTGCGCACGGCGCTACTGGAGACGATGGTTCCTCTGCGATGCGTGGGGGAATGGACGTGAACCTTGAAACCAAATTTCTCGCCTAACTGGGACAACTGGTTTACATCCGCTTCGGCATCGGCGCCGAATCGGAAATTGTCTCCCTCGTGCACCTCAATTGCTTTGAGGGAATTATGGAGAATGGTGCGAGCAAACTCGGGCGCGGTCAGTCGAGAGAGTTCGCGGGTAAAGGGAAGAACCAGGACAGCATCGATGCCAGAATGCGCCAGCCAAGTGAGCTTTTGCTCCTGCTGGGTGATCAGCCGCAAGGGCACCTGCGGGCGCAGGACGCGAACCGGATGAGGGTCGAAGGTGACGGCAATGGAACGGGCATGCAGCGCGCGTGCACGCGCCATCATTTCCTGCAGAACAGCCTGATGCCCGCGATGCACGCCATCAAAATTCCCAATGGCCACAACCGATGGGCCGAAGTCGGCAGGAATTTCCTGAATGGAATGGAAGATGTGCATGGTTATAGCTCGAAGGGAACGCGAAGTCCGTCATAGGCCATGTGGACGTTGCCGGGAAGTTCGTTTTCCATCTCAACATGACCCAGGTCGTGAGCAATGTGGGTGAAGTAGGCTTGCCTGGGCCGAATCTTCTCGATGAACTTCAATGACGTTTCCACGTTCGAATGGCTTGGATGCGGGGCTCGCCGCAATGCATCGACGATCAATACATCCAGATCCTGTAACAGCGGAAAACTAGCCTCTGGAATATCGCTCATGTCGGTCAAATAGGCCGCATTCCCGAAGCGAAAGCCGACGGTTTCAAGAGCTCCGTGCAGCAAAGGAACGGTGACAAAATCAGCGCCGAAGATGCGGGTATGATCTTGCAGCGGGAGCAACTCGACGCGAGCTTTGTATGGATAGTGATTGCTCTCGGAAAATGTGTATTCGAAAACCTGCTGCAGCACCTGGGTGGTGGTTCTGTCCGCGTAGAGAGGAATTTTTTGCGGATTCTTGAAGCTGAGCGGCCGCAGATCGTCGAGCCCCATGATGTGGTCCGCGTGGGAATGGGTGTACAGCACAGCGTCGATGCCGCGTAGATTTTCGCGCAGGGCTTGTTGGCGAAAATCCGGTCCGGTGTCAATCAGTACGCATCTTTCACTGTCGCCCTGGCGAAACAGAACGACAATCGACGGACGCATGCGGCTATCCCTGGGGTCGCTTGAGGTACAGACGGCGCAGCCGCATCCCAGCGTGGGGACGCCCATGGAAGTGCCGCTGCCTAGGAAAACGATCTCTGCCTGCATCTGGACTTTCTTATTGCGAGTGGGAGCCGATCAATCACTTGCGTCCGGACGGCTGCGGTTGCGGAGGATTGGCGGCATTGCGCGCAATCGCGTTGGTAATTTCAAGGAACATCATGCGCAGTTCAAACAGGGCACTCTCCAGCAGGCGCTGCTCGTTCGCGGTCAGGTTTCCCTTGGTTTTTTCCTGCAAAACGCCGAGCAAATCGATGGTCTGACGTGCGCCCATCAGATCGATGCGTGGTTTTTCGCCCGGCTGCGTGCCCGCGCCCATGCTCATCATGGCGGTCATGTACATGGACTGCACCAGGTGATCGAAAACGATGGGGCCGAGATGCGAGGAATCCGGCGCCTTGGCGCGCAACATCTGATCCAGTTGC
>JAJYBW010000390.1 GCA_021778815.1 Acidobacteriota bacterium
CTCTGGCCGAGGCAAAACGGCGGATCGAGGCCTGGCGCCAGCAATACAATGAGAGTCGTCCTCACCGATCTCTCGGAGAAAGGACGCCGAGCGAATTCGCCAATCAGTTCGCGGCTAGCTGCGAACTGATTGCAACCTGAACCAGCCGAAGACTAACTCTAGGCTTGGTACAAGAAAACTGGTCCGATCAACTCAGAGATATCTGCCCTACACTAACTCATCCAACGGCACAAAAGATCGGGCACTCCAGCGCTTCGTATCCGATCTGAGGGGTGCAGACGATGCACCCCTTCATTTCTTTCTGCCTAATTTTCAGGAGTCGCCCGTATGCTGCAACCCAAGCCATGTTACGTCGTCACGTCTTTCATCGCCGCTCTGGCCATCGCCGTTGGCCTGGGACTATATACGGCCAATGCGCAGGAAACAATCGCAGTGGACGCCCATGCACAGTCCACGCCGCTGCCTCATTTCTGGGAGCAGATGTTCGGCTCTGGGCGCGCGAACCTGGCAATGCGGCGCAACTATAGTGACGACCTGCAGCGGGTAAAGACGGTCACAGACTTCCGCTATGTTCGCTTTCACGCGATTTTTGACGACGAGAACGGCGTGTATGACGAGGACGCAAAGGGAAATCCTATCTATAACTGGTCCTATGTCGACCAGATTTATGATGGACTGCTCGCCAACGGAATTCGGCCCTATGTCGAGATCAGCTTCATGCCGAAGAAACTGGCGGCACGGCCGAACGATATTCAAGGCTTCTGGTACAAGCCAATCATTTCGCCTCCGCGCGATTACGTGAATTGGGACGCGCTGATGACGGCCTTCGCTAATCATCTGGTCGAACGCTATGGCATCGATGAAATTTCAAAATGGTACTTCGAGGTTTGGAACGAGCCGAACATCGGCTTCTGGAGCGGCCAACCAGCACAGTCTACGTACTTTGAGTTGTACGATCACACGGCGCGCGCGCTGAAAGCGGTGACTCCGCAAATTCGAGTCGGCGGCCCTGCAACGGCACAAGCCGCATGGGTGGGAGATATGATCGCGCACGCGACAAAGAATGACGTGCCACTCGATTTTGTTTCTACCCACGTCTACGGCGACGACTCCGCCAAGGATGTCTTCCACGATGACCGGACCGTCGCGCCACACCAGATGGTTTGCCTCGCGGTCGATAAAGTGCATCAGGAAATTGCGAAGTCGGCGCGTCCTGGCATTCCACTAATTTGGAGCGAGTTCAATGCAACGTTCATGAACGAGCAGCCAATCACAGATTCGATTTACATGGGTCCGTGGCTGGCCAATACCATCCGCCAATGTGACGGTAAGGTGAACATGATGTCGTACTGGACATTCTCCGATGTATTTGAGGAGCAGGGCGTCGTGAAGACACCCTTCTATGGAGGCTACGGATTGGTTGCCGAAGACGGGATCCCGAAGCCGGCGTTCAACGCATTCGCACTTTTGCACGAGCTCGGCGGCGAGCGGCTGGCGACTTCAGGCGACGACGTCCTGGTTACCCGCCGCAAGGATGGAACTCTTGTGATCGCGGCGTGGAACCTGGTTGAGCCGGGCGCCAAAGGTGCGCAGAAAACGATCACGTTTGACCTGAGCGGAGTTTCCAGGCGTGCGCACGCTACGATTCGCCGCGTGGATGCTTCTCACGGGGACACGCTCGATGCCTGGAAAAAGATGGGCAGTCCGAAATATCCAACGCAGAAGCAGGTTGAGGAGTTGCGACAAGCTTCCGAGACCGGATCGCCGGAAGTTTCGTCCATTCAACATCATCAGTTCACTTTGGCCTTGCCTCCGATGGGTCTCGCCGTGACCGAAGTGCGTTGAGCCGGAACGGGAATGTGTCGGTATTTTTGGTAGCCGATTAGGACGTGCTCCTAGACCTGAACCCTTTGGAACATTTGCTTGATGCCGCGCAGTGCCTGGCGTGTTCGTTCTTCATTTTCAATTAAGGAGAAGCGGACGTGGCCGTCTCCATGTTCGCCGAAACCAACTCCCGGACTCACGGCAACCTTGGCTTCTGTCAGCAGCTGCTTTGAAAACTCGAAGGAGCCGAGCTTTCGATAGGCTTCTGGAATTTGGGCCCACACGAACATGGTTGCTTTCGGCATGTCTACCTGCCAGCCAGCTTGATTCAGTCCCTGTACCAGGACATCGCGTCGCTTGCGATAGTTATCGCAAATTTGCTGCACGCACTCTTGCGGGCCTTCGAGCGCCTGGATGGACGCGACCTGGATGGGAGTGAAGGTTCCATAATCAAAATAACTTTTGATCCGTCCAAGCGCCGCGACCAAGGTTGGATTGCCAACCATGAAGCCGACTCGCCAGCCCGGCATGTTATAGCTTTTTGAGAGGGTAAAGAACTCGACTGCAATGTCCTTGGCTCCCGGAACCTGCAGGATGGAAGGTGCGCGATATCCATCGAAGACCAGATCAGCATAGGCCAGGTCGTGGACGACATAGACGCCGTACTCTTTGCACAACGCCACAACCTGCTCAAAGAAGGCTAGGTCAACACACTGGGTCGTGGGGTTAGATGGGAAATTGAGGATCAGCATTTTCGGCCGTGGAGACATGGATGGAAGCGTTGCGCGCAAGTCCGCAAGAAATGCCGCGGCGCTCGTAATCTCAATGTAGCGAACGTCCGCTCCGGCAATGATGGGGCCGAAAATATGGATGGGGTAGCTGGGATTGGGCACAAGAACAGAATCTCCCCGATCCAGAGTCGCGAGGCACAAGTGGGCGATGCCCTCTTTGGAGCCGATGGTGACGATGGCCTCTGTGAGCGGGTCAAGGTCGACATTGTAGCGGCGCTTGTACCAGTTGCAGATCGCAGTGCGCAGGCGGGGAATGCCCTTGGACAGAGAATAGCGATGCGTAGCGGTCTTTTGCGCAGCCTCAATCATCTTGTCGACAATGTGTTTCGGGGTGGCGCCGTCAGGATTCCCCATTCCAAAGTCGATGATGTCTTCGCCGCGTTTCCGCGCGGCAGCTTTCAAGTCACCGGTGATATTGAACACATAGGCTGGCAGCCGCGTCAGTCGAGAAAATTCTTCCATAAGTAAGGGGTCGCTTGTCGTATTCGTTGTGGGTTAAAAAGGTGTCCTGGTCGACAGCGGTGCAACCCGCCCGTCGTGTCCAGGTCATTCTGAAGCCCGAAAGAGCGCTGATAGAGATTCGGAGTCGATCTCAATCGAAGTCAGAGAAGGCTTCAGCATCGTCCGCAAACATTCATTCTATTCTTATTATCAGCGATCTTAACGCAC
>JAJYBW010000391.1 GCA_021778815.1 Acidobacteriota bacterium
ATCTGATCAACTCTGTCACCAGCGAAGCGCGTACTCCCGGAGTGACAGCCACCTCCCGCACGCGACCCAGCGAATGCCCCGCAGCATCCAGAATCGGGCTGCCCAGTAGCAAAGACAGATGAATCAGGACGGAGTCTTTGGCGTTCGACCCCTCCTTATGATGTTTCTTTGTCTCGTCCGGCTGCATGGGCTATACTCTCTCGTTTTCGATTGTGAGGCGATCGTTCCTGCGCTTGCGCTTCAGTGGCAGTCCAGGTCCATATGCAAGAAAGGCTGCGTGGATGGAGAGGGAGACGTTACCCCAGTCACAGGGCTGCCTTCGCCCGCATGGACAGTCTACTCAACTCCAGCGAAAGCGAGAGCAGTTTCTTTGCTCGCTCGCTGGCCCACGTCTCAAATCCGCCTTGCAAGCTCTTTCGTAGGATGCAAGGCCGCCCGGACCCACCGCCTGACCACGTCGCAGAAGGCTTACAGATCAGAGTCCATGCGGGTCCCTAAGAAAAAGACTTCCTTGACACTAGGCCGACTGCACAAGCAAACTTCCCCTGTGGAGAGTTTCTGCGTGTCCTTGGCAACAATGACCGCAATCGGAACCAGGAACCGATAAATTAGCGGACCCGGGGCGTGTGGTGGATTCCATGGTTAGTCGATTCAGTTACACTTTGGACTCGTCGCTGGACAGCGTGAACAAGGTGGAAGAAGCGGCGGAACAGTTGGCCCAGAAGTCGGGACTGGATGAGGATCAAACCTTCCAGCTGACGATGGCGGTGCGCGAGGCCGCAGTCAACGCCGTGCTGCATGGCAATGCCTACGATCCGGAAAAAAAGATTACTGCGTCATTTGAGAATAATGGCTCTTCGTTGATCATTCGCATCAGCGATCAGGGCCATGGCCTCGACCCGGCTACACTTCCCGATCCCTTGGCGCCGGAGAATCTGCTCAGCGGCTCCGGCCGCGGAATTTTCCTTATCCGATCATTTATGGACGAGGTACACTTCAAACTACTGCACCCCGGCACCGAGCTAACACTTATCAAGCATTTGGATTCAACCCAGAAAAGCGCCTAAGGAGGAATACCACCGTGAGCATGAAGATTAGTACCCGCCAAGTCGATGGAGTCACCATTCTCGATCTTAGCGGTCGCATCACACTCGGCGAAGGCAGTGTGCAACTGCGCAATGCGGTTCGTGAATTGTTGGGCAAGGGATCGAAGGATATCCTGCTGAACCTGGCTGACGTCAATTACATTGACAGCTCTGGCATCGGCGAACTGGTGAGCGCCTTTACCGCCGCTCGCAACCAGGGTGGCGAGCTCAAGTTGTTGAAGCTCACGAAGAAAGTTCACGACCTGCTGCAGATCACCAAGCTCTACACCGTGTTTGACGTGAAAGACGATGAGGCGCAAGCCATCGCTTCCTTCAGCCACAAATAAGCCTTCCGCCTGACAGTAAAAAAGGGCTGGTCGCCTTGGCGACCAGCCCTTTTTCCTGAGAAACCCAAAACTGCCTACTTCCCTGAGAAGTTGACCGTGGGAACCTGCTGCGACGCGGGTGTGCCCTCAAAATACGCATTGTTCCTGTGATATCCGGCGATGCCAGCCCAGATGCTATTCGGAAACAGCCCAATAAATGTGTTGTAATCCTGCAGCGCCTGGTTATAACGCCGCCGTTCCACGGCGATGCGGTTTTCCGTTCCCGCCAGCTCATCCTGCAATTGCAGAAAGTTCTGATTGGAGCGCAGCTGCGGATAGGCCTCCGAAATCATCAGCAAATGGCCCAGCGCATTATCCAGCTGCCCATTGGCTGCGATCTTATCCTGAGGATTTTTCGCCCCCAGTAACGCCGACCGCGCATTGGCGATATCGCTGAAAACGGTGGTTTCGTGCGAGGCGAATCCCTGCACCGTCGCCACCAGATTAGGAATCAGGTCAGCCCGCCGCTGCATGACAACGTCCACCTGCGACCAGGTCTGCTTCACTTCCTCGTTTTTTGCCACCATTTGATTGCGGGCGGAAATATAACTGCCGAACACCAACATTCCCACCACAACAATAATTCCCAGCACTACCAGAAGGACGACGCCAGTTCGTTTCATCTCGATTCCTCTCCCCTAACCTTTCCTTGATGCAGCCCTTGAAGTTTTGATACGGTGTCCCATCAGAGCATTTGCGAATGCGCTGGCAGCATAGAATCCGAGGTGCCCCAAGTCTCGATTTTGAGACCTGGGATTCTCCAATGCGACGATCGGCAACCATTACCAGCTTCCGGAAGCGCCACCGCCGCCCGATCCACCCCCGCCGAATCCACCAAATCCGCCGCCGCCATCATCTCCGCCGCCAAAGCCGCCACCTCCGCGGCCTCCGCCCATCATGTTCCCCAGGAACATGCCCAGCAGAAATCCTGCCCAGCCATTCGGCCCGGATCGCAACAACGAAATCAAGACAAATATGGCGAAGATCGCCAGCAAAATATCCTTCACAGCGCTCCGAGGATGAGGCTGCGGTGCCGGCCCCAGATCCTCGGCAGGCGTTTTCAGGGTGACGCCGGCATCCTGTGCGATGACGTTCGCAATTTCCTGCGTTGCCGTCGTGACCGCGGCATCATAATTTCCATCGCGCAGATACGGCACCATCTCGCGGCCGATGCTTCCCACCTTGCCATCCGGCAAAATGCCTTCCAGCCCGTATCCAACTTCAAATCTGTAGTGATGATCGTCGGTCGCGAGCAGGAACAGCAGTCCGCGATCCGTGCCTTTCTGCCCCACTTTCCACTTCTCTTCCAAGTGGACCGCGAAGTCATCAATCGTATCGTCGCCCGTGGTCTTGATCGTGACCACTGCAATCTGGGCATGCGCCTGCTGGTCAACCTCGGTACACAACTGCTCCAGGTGACTGCGCGTCTCCGGCGACAGCACTCCCGCAAAGTCGTTGACGTAGCCCGTAGGCTTCAGGTCGCTGATCTTTTCCGCACGCAGGTTCGATGCCGTCGCCCACGGAAACAGCGCCAGCAGCAGCAGAAAACACAAGCCCCACCGCGTCTGTAGCCGCGTGGGCGTGAAGGCTGGGTTGCGTTGGATGCCGCTCCCGCGGCTGTCGGCGGACACACTTCGCCTTCGATCCAACCAGCACCGCCGTGGTGACGCGTAAGGTCGCATGTCTCCCTGATTGTACGACGCCGCGCCCGCGAAAGTTCCACGCTCCCATCGGGATGCGGAGCCCACCGCGTGTCAGCAATCCATCCGCATTATTGGATCTTGAAGCCCGTTTCCTGCGTCAACGCGCCAAT
>JAJYBW010000392.1 GCA_021778815.1 Acidobacteriota bacterium
TCAAAGCGATGTGAACGATGGCTATGCGTACTATGACGCGCTCGATGTAAATCTGAATCATCGCTTCAATAATGGGCTGGCGATGCTGGCCAGTTATACCTGGTCGCATGCCATCGACAATGTGGATCCGGATGTTCCCAGCCAGAATCCAAACGATCCGAACTTTACCGGCGCAGCGGAAAACGGGAATGCGATCTTCGATCAGCGACATCGTTTTGTGTTGAGCGGGAGTTATCCGACGTTGTTCAAGATCAATGCAGGCGGAGTGATGACGCTGGCGTCAGGGCTGCCCTACAACTACGTGACCGGATCGACCAACAGCGGCGACCTGGGTGCAACTACTGATCGGCCGGTCATCGATGGAGCGGTGGTGGGCCGCAATACGGGTCGTGGAGGCGCGATTTACGAGGTCGATCCTTTTCTGGAGCGACTTTTTGCAAAGAGAGACAGCCGGTTTCAAACGAAGGTTCGAGTGGAGGCGTTCAACGCTCTGAATCATGCAAATTTTGTCGGCTACAGCGGCACGTATGGCAATGGAGCCACGGCCGGTGCGGGTTTTGGCGAGCCGCTGACCGGCATCACCAACCAGCTGACGGCGCGTTCGCTGCAGTTTTCAGCAGAGTTCATGTTCTAAGGTATTTCCAAAATTACTGTGATGCGGGCTTCGTTTGATCCCACCCTAGCTCCGCTGGGATGAGGCACCGGGACATTACTAACTGTGAAACTTCAAATCCAGCGAGCGCAGGTTTATGCGTGCTTGCTGGACCGTGTTGAGTGGACCCAGTGCCCGATGGAAAATGCGCTGGCGATGAGGCACAGGGCGATGAAGACCACCATGCTCCAGACAAAGGCAGGAGTTTTGGCGATGCGCAGGATCGCGGTGCCGAATTGGATGGCCAACAGGCCGAGCACGGAAAACCGGATGGCGCGGGAAACGAAGTTGATGGCGGCCACGCGCCACAAGGAATAGCCGAGGGCGCTGGCGGCGGCAATGACCATGGTGAAAGGAAAGGGGGGAGGGGCCAGGCAACCGATGGCGACGGCCACTCCAGAGCGATCGCCGATTCTCTTCTTGAGATTATTGAATTGCTTTTGGCCGGCAACTTTACGGATGCCTTCCTCGCCGAATTTGCGAGCGACCTTGGAAAGCAGTATCACTCCCACAGTCGAGCCGCAGGCCGCGGAGAGCACATAGATGACAAATCCGGCATGGTGATGCGCGATCAGACCAACTACGAGCAGATCGTTTCCGAAGGGAAGGACGAGGAAGGAAGAATCGAGAATTCCCAGAACAAACGGGCCGAGATAGCCAAGGTGAAACAGAAAATGAAGGAACGGGCGAAACCCATGCGACATGCAACGCTCTTTCTTCGAAGTCAACGATATACAGCCAGCTGCAAGCTAGTGAGATTCAGGACGAGTCCCAGAGGCTGTTTGTGTCCGGCATTTCCGTTTCGTGGGGTGAGAGGTTCCTTTGTAGTACTCGGGTGTTTTTGGGTACATATTCGTTGCCCATCGAGCGAATGATCCTGTTGCATTGTGGTGCGAAGCGAGGAAACACGCGCATTTCGGGAAGGAGGAGAGGGAAAGGCACCTTCGCGGGGTACCAGCCTGCCTGCCGGAATTGAATTTGGAATCCAATCGATCAGTTGTGCATGGACGCTGAAGGCCACTAGAATCGAAGTTCTACCATGATGGCAGAGAACTCAACAGATAACCGGACAGAAACGCCAGCCGAAACTCAAAGTGTGGCATGGCAGAAGACGGAGTTGGCGCGGCATCCGAAGCGCCCGTATCCGATGGAATTTATCCAGTCGTTGTTTACGGAATTCAGCGAGATTCACGGCGATCGGTCCTTTGGCGACGATCTGGCGATGTCGTGCGGTATGGCGCGCTTTCACGATGAGCAGGTGATGGTGATTGCGAACGTGAAGGGTCGGACAACCAAGGAGAAGGTGGCGCGCAACTTCGGGATGCCGAACCCGGAAGGATATCGCAAGGCGCTGCGGGCGATGAAGTTCGCCGAGAAATTTGGCCGCCCGGTATTTACATTTATTGACTTGATTGGCGCCAACCCGGGGCTAGGCGCAGAGGAACGCGGACAAGCGGAAGCCATTGCGCGCAATTTGCGAGAGATGGCGCGGCTACGGGTTCCGATTGTGGCGACAGTCACCGGCGAAGGCGGCTCGGGCGGTGCGTTGGCTCTGGCGGTGGCGGATCGGGTGCTAATGCTGGAAAACGCGGTGTACTCGGTGATTTCGCCCGAAGCCTGCGCCTCCATTATGTGGCGGGACGCGAGCAAGCGGGCGCTGGCGGCGGAGGCACTGCAGACGAATTCTGAAAGCGTTTTTCGGCTGGGATGCGTGGACGGAATTGTGCCGGAACCTCAGGGCGGCGCGCAAAATGATCCGGAGATGGCGATCAAATTTCTCGACGAGGCGCTGCAGAAGAATTTGAGCGACCTGAAGAAGCTTTCCACGGATGAGCTGGTGCGGGACCGAATCTCGAAGTTTCGCAATATGGCACAGTTTTTTACTGAAGGATGAACAGTACAGCCACGCAGCAGGCGCTGGGATCCATGCGCTGTCCAGCTAGCGAGGGCGGTGCGGTTTTGCATGGTTCACTGCCTGGCGGGAGCGATTCCGTTTGGTATTGCCGACGGAATCCAGTCGGTGGAGTAGGTGTATGAGTCTGCTGCGAGGTCCGGGTCGCGGACGCGCTTTTTTTCGGTTTCTCGGCGCAGTCGGCTGGCTGCTGGTCACCTACTATCTCGCCAATCGAGCTGCACATGGCTTCAGCCGGGGCGCGACATTTCCTCTGATTCGCAATCTCTTCCAGATTTTCATGCTGATCGTTGGCTTCGGGTATATGGAGCTGGCGTGGGACCGCACCCGCGAGCCGATGCGAGCGATGGGACTGGGAACCAGGCCCGGCGCTGTACGCGAATTTGGGATGGGCGCGGCGCTGGGCTGGGGGATGGTGACGGTTGTTCTGCTGATCGTCGCTCTGATAGGACATTTTTACGTGCAGCTCTGGACAGCTCCGCGAGCGTGGGGGTTGCTGATCGTGCAGCTTCTCACCCTGCTGGCGGGCGCGCTGGCCGGGGAGATTGCGTTCCGCGGATATCCGTTTCAAAAACTGGTGGAAGCGGTGGGCCCGTTCGCGGCGACCATTTTGGCGGCTGTGATTTTCGGAGCGCTGCGTGCGACGACGCCGGGCTCGACTCCGACAGCGGTGTGGATTAGCGCTGTGGCGGCGATTTTGTTGTCGGTTGCCTACTTG
>JAJYBW010000393.1 GCA_021778815.1 Acidobacteriota bacterium
CCCTTCTCGCTGGCCGGCGAAATGCGTGGACTGGACCAGTGGCTCATGGATGTCGCATCGCAGGAAAACGATGAACTCGTCCACGGACTACTCGAGTACTGTACCGGCGTGACTTGCCAACTCCTCAGATTGATGGCGAAAACCGGGGCGCACATGCTTTCGAACGGCGATAGTCCGGCAGGTCCGGATATGCTGTCCCCGCGTTTCTACGGCACGTACGCCCTGCCGTATGAACGGCGGGTTGCTGAATGCTCGCATCAGCTAGGCCTCCCGTATCTGCTGCATATCTGCGGGAAAACCGACCGAATTCTCAAGCAAATGGTGACGATCGGAGCCGACGCATTGGAGATCGACTTCAAAACCAACCTGCAGCTGGCCCACGATACCTTGAAGGATACGGTCACGTTCGTGGGCAACATCGATCCTTCTGGAGTACTCGCCCGTGGAACTCCCGAATTGGTCCAGTTAAGAACGCGCGAGCTTCTCGATACGTTTGCGGATAGTCCGCGTTTTGTGCTCAACAGCGGCTGCGCGCTACCAGCCGATACTCCTTCGGAAAATATTCGCGCGATGATGGCGTGCGTACGGAATCGATCTGAGGCCATTCTGTCTTGATGGCAGCAAGAACAGGCTGCAAATAATTTTCGATGATATTTCCTTTGGTGACGCGATGCGCTTGAAAATCATCAGCTGTCAGGTCCTTACTCGCGAGATCAAGCAAGTCATCGCCGCATCACCGCATGAGATCGATGTCGAATTCCTCACGATGGGACTGCACGACCTGGGTGCGGCCATGCGCCCGCGACTGCAAGAACGCATCGATGCAGCCGACCCAGAGGGCTATGACGCCATCGCGCTGGGATATGCACTTTGTGGCCGAGGAACGGAAGGCTTGCGTGCCGGAAAAACTCGCCTGGTACTGCCACGCGCACACGACTGTATTGGTTTGCTAATGGGTGATCGACATCGCTATCAGGCATATTTCGACAGCCACTCCGGCGTCTATTACCGCTCTCCCGGCTGGCTGGAGTTTCAAACCCCAGGACAGATTCTCGAGCCAGCGGGTGCTTCCGGGGGACGCATCCTGGGCGAACGCCGTAGCCGGGAAGAGTTCATCGCGCAATACGGCGAGGAAAACGGCATCTACCTCTTCGAGCAATTCAATGCATTTCGCAGCAACTACTCTCAACTCACCTACATCTCCCCTGGCGTCGAAGGAGAGAATGCTCTCCGCGACCAGGCTCGCGCCGAAGCGAAGAAAGAAGGGTGGAGATTCGACGAGGTTCAGGGTTCGCTCTCGCTGCTTCAACG
This sequence comes from Acidobacteriota bacterium, assembly GCA_021778815.1. Lineage (GTDB taxonomy): Bacteria > Acidobacteriota > Terriglobia > Terriglobales > Acidobacteriaceae > JAKAAZ01. The sequence continues at coordinate 1,312 of JAJYBW010000393.1, forward strand.
CCTCGTGAACGGAGAATGGGATGTCGGCGACTTTCTCATCGTCCCTCCGGGATCTACGATTCGCGCCACCTTAGGCGAAGCCATTGTGGACATCGCATGAGCACAGAAATGGTGCGGGTCCAACTGGAGCCTTCCGGGACCGTTGTCGAGGTGCCGCGTGGAGCGTCGCTCAGCTCCTCGCTGGCGCCGCATGGCATCGAATTCCCCTGCGGAGGCGTCGCTCTTTGCGGGGGCTGTCGCGTCCAGGTGCTCCACGGATCGCTCCCGATCACCCAGCAGGACAGTTTGTTCTTCTCTGCAGAAGAGCTGGTCGATGGTTGGCGGCTGGCCTGCCAGGCCATTGCAGATGGGCCTATGGTTCTGGAGTGCGAGCAATGGCACATGGATATCCTCGGAGATGCTTCTGTGCTGTCGGGCAAAGGGAAACAGGGCCTTGGTATCGCCGTCGATCTGGGCACTACCACCATTGCCGCGCAATTAGTCGATCTCGCCACCGGCAATGTTCTCGGTGTGGAAACCGAACTGAATCCGCAAGCGCCCTTCGGCTCGGACGTGATGAGCAGGATTCGAGCGGCCCTATCCGGTGCTGATCTCACTACGAACGTCCGTACCTCAATCGGTTCGATAATCGCAAGGCTGGCTCGGCGTCGAGAACAGGAAGTTGCGGAGGTTTTGCTGGTCGGAAACTCTGTGATGCATCACTTGTTTTCCAGGCTCGACGTAGAACCGTTGTCGTACGCACCCTTCCATTCGCCGAACCTTGGCGAACAACGATTCTCCGCCGCGCAACTTGACTGGTCCCTGCCGCCATCATGCTGCATTCGCTTTGCCCGTTGTCTGGGCGGGTTTGTAGGTTCTGACATTCTGGCAGGAATTGTCGCCGTGGGCATGCCGACCTCGAAGGAAACGATTGCCCTGGTCGATCTGGGCACGAATGGCGAAATCGTCATCGGCAATCGGGATCGAATTCTGTATGCCTCGACCGCCGCCGGGCCCGCCTTTGAAGCGGCTTCCATCCGCATGGGCATGCGGGCCTCTTCCGGCGCAATCTCGCGCGTATCGAATTCCAGTGGAGAAATTCACGCCACTGTGATCGGCGACCAGGACCCGCGCGGTATTTGCGGCAGCGGGCTCGTCGACGCCGTTGCAGTGGGGTTGGAAACCGGCGCGATTCTGCCCTCCGGGCGCGTCGCCAATGGAATGAAACGCTTCCCCGTCGCAGGGCCGGTGTTTTTATATCAAGCGGATATTCGCGAATTGCAACTCGCCAAAGCCGCCGTCGCCGCAGGATTCAGATTGCTGTTGCGATCTCTGGGCGCGAGCGCGGAGGATCTCAAGCGCATTCATCTCGCCGGTGCGTTCGGCAACTACGTACAAGCTGCGAGTGCCATCAGCATCAGCCTGCTGGAATTTTCTCCGCAGCGCATCGTGCCCTCCGGCAACACGGCCCTGCGCGGAGCAAAAATCTTGCTGCTTTCCGCGAACCAACCTGCATTGCCCAAGATGGAACATGTGGCTCTGGCCGCCGACGCTGATTTTCAGGACGAGTTTGTGAACTGTATGAGCTTTCCTGAAGTCCAGCAGCCGGCGTGATGCCGCAACCACGGCTGCGTCGCCTCAATACCTCCCGTTGAATTCATGCACCGCATCCAGCATGGCCACAATGTTTTCAATCGGCGAGCCTGCCTGGATGTTGTGTATCCCGTTGAACACGAATCCGCCGCCCGGAGAGAAAATTTCGCATCGCCGCAAAACCTGTTCGCGCACTTCCGCAGGAGTACCAAACGGCATCACTTTCTGCGTGTCTACCCCTCCGCCCCAAAAAACAAGACTCTCGCCATGGTTGGCTTTCAGCTCCGCTGGATCCATTCCCGTCGCGGAACACTGCACAGGATTCAGGATGTCGAAGCCGGCCTCAATAAAGGACGGAAGGTATTTTACGACCGAGCCACAAGAATG
>JAJYBW010000394.1 GCA_021778815.1 Acidobacteriota bacterium
AAAACCGACGAAGGCGCCCGGAAGGTCGAGCATAAAACCAGCCCAGATCAGTAGACGAGGGCTTGGCTGCCTGCAGCAGTTTTTGATTGCAGCATCCGCGATGAACGTGCGGCGTAGTTAAAGAATCTTCTTGCCGAAGGCGGAAGATGTCAGTTCCACGGCCAAGTCCGCCGTACGGTTGTGCTCGTCGATCACCGGATTTACTTCAACCAGTTCAAAGCTCAACATGCGTCCATCATCGGCGATGATCTCCATCGCCAGGTGAGCCTCGCGATAGGTCGCTCCACCGCGCACTGGCGTGCCGACACCGGGTGCATCTTCCGGATCGATCCAGTCCATGTCGAGCGAGATGTGATAGCCGGCGGTGTCCCGCGCAGCCGCCCGGACCGCCTCTTCCATCACCGTGCGCAGGCCGCGTTCGTCAATGTCGCGCATGGTGTACACCTCGGTGATTCCCGCCCGCCGGATGTTGGCTTTCTCCGTCGCGTCAATATCCCGCAGGCCGATTAACACCACGTTCTCCGGCGCTACTTTCGGCGACCATCCAAAAATATCTTTCAGTTCCCCCGGTCCGAGGCCTGTCAACGCCGCCACCGGCATGCCATGTACGTTTCCGCTGGGTGAGGTTTGCGGCGTGTTGATGTCAGCATGCGCATCCATCCAGATCAAGCCGATCTTCTGCTTTTTTCGTCGATGAAATTCCGCCACGCCGGAGACAGTCCCTACTGCAATGGAGTGATCTCCGCCAAGCACCAGCGGAGTTTCCCCCGCCGCGAGCGTCGCAATCACCTGCTCCGCTTCGCGCGTGCAGGTTTCCGTGATTGCATGCAGGTATTTCGCGTCCTGCTCGCCCATGCTTTGCGTCTCGGCAATCTCGACGGCAATGTTGCCGCCATCCTGCACCTGGTGGCCCAGCGCTTCCAACCGCGCCTGCAGACCGGCCACGCGCACCGCCGACGGCCCCATATCCACACCGCGCCGCGACTGACCCAAATCGAGCGGCACTCCAAGGATGCGAATCTTGCGCACCGCAATACTTTCCACACTCGCGACCGACGACCGGCGCGCAGCCTGCCTGGCACCACTGCGGTCTGCGCGGTTCACGGGCTTCGAGATTTTGCTGGGCTTCGACATGGGGTGTCCTGCTTGCGGCGCGCGATCTTTTCGCGCACACAACTTCGGCTAGGGATAGATGCGGTTCAGCGTCCTGGCAAAGGGAATCGTTTCACGCACATGATCCAAGCCGCAAATCCAGGCCACCGCGCGCTCGATACCCATACCAAAGCCGGCGTGCGGCACAGAACCGTAGCGACGCAGGTCAAGATACCACTGAAACGGCGCCAGTGGCAGACCATGCTGCTCGATCCGTTGCTTCAACAGCTCATAGGAGTTGATGCGTTGCGACCCGCCAATAATCTCCCCATAGCCTTCGGGAGCCAGCACGTCCACACACAGCGCGAATTTCGCGTTCTCCGGGTCCGGCTCCATGTAGAACGCCTTGATATCCGCGGGATAGCGATGGATCATCACCGGCCGATCAAATTGCGACGAAATATAGGTCTCATCCGGCGAGCCAAAATCGTTCCCGTAGACAAACTCCTGTTCCAGCTTGCCGGCCTTGAACGCTTCGGCCAGCATCTTCGCCGCATCCTCGTAGCTCACCCGAGGAAATGGCGGCCGAATCACTTCCAGCTTGGTCACGTCGCGGCCAATCACTTTCAAGTCGGCGGCGCGGTTTTCCAGCACCCGCTGCACAATGTGGCTCAGAAACTCTTCCGCCAGCACCATAATGTCGTCCAGCCCGGCAAATGCAACCTCCGGCTCAATCATCCAGAACTCTGTGAGGTGGCGACGCGTCTTCGATTTTTCCGCGCGAAATGTCGGCCCAAAGGAGTAGACCTTGCCCAGCGCCATGGCCGTGCTTTCGATGTATAGTTGGCCGCTCTGCGTCAGGTAGGCTTCGTCGCCAAAATAATCGACAGGAAATAATGTGCTGGTGCCTTCACAGGCCGCCGGCGTAAGAATCGGCGGATCAGTCCGCACAAATCCGTGGGTATCGAAATACTCCTGCGCGGCCCGCATAATTTCCGCGCGCGTCCGCAAAATCGCCGCCTGCCGAGGCGTGCGAATCCAAAGATGGCGATGCTCCATCAGGAAGTCGACGCCATGCTCTTTCAGCGAGATCGGAAACGGTGTGTCCTCGCGAACGCGATCGACAACTTCCAGGTCTTCGACGTCCAATTCCACGCCGCTCGGAGCGCGTTTGTCGGCGCGAACTTTGCCGCGCACAATCACGCTCGACTCTTGCGTCAGCCCCTTGATGCGCTCGAACACCTCCGGCGACACCGCTGATTTCGGCACAATACCCTGCACGGTGCCCGTGCCATCGCGAAAAATTGGAAATAGCAATTTGCCGCTTTCGCGCAGGTTATACAGCCAACCGCGCAGCGTGATGGTCTCGCCTTCATGCTGGCTCAGGCTGGCAATCGTGGCTACGGGCGCGGTACTGGTAGTGTTGGAAATCGTTTCATCCATAACAGTTCACTCTACATCTACGGGGCTGCGTGAGTAGGGGAATGGCGATCCTATCGCTCTTCGGCAGTTGCTGAAGCCGCCCGATCCAGAAATTCGAACGTCCGCTGATAGCGGTCGACCAGCGTGCCCTCCGGATTTTCAAGCGTCGGATGAATCTCCAGTACGGTTGCCGGCGGCTTGGCCAGCGCTTCCAGTGCCCGCATGGTTTCCGGCCACGCGATGGTGCCGTCTCCCGGCCAGAGATGCGCGTCTTTATCGCCCGCATTATCATGCACATGCACCGAACGAATCCGCGGTCCCATCATGTCGATGGTCGCCGGAATTCCCTCGCCGATATGCGCGTGTCCCAGGTCGAGGCACATTCCAATGTCGTCGAAATGTCCCACTGTCAGAATCTCGATCAGGTTCTGCGGCTCGGCTACTTCATTTTTCTCCAGATTTTCCAGCAGGATCTGCACGCCGAGCGGCCGCGCGAACGCCCGCAGGTGCTCCACCGCCGTCATCCCGTGTTCCAAGGTGCGCGGACTCCAGGTATCCCCACGCTCGCCCAGATGCAAAATCAGGTGGGTAAAAGGAATCTGCTCCGCCGCCTCTAGCGCGCGTTTCACCTCGTCCATGGAATCGATGCGGCGCGACTTTTCCACGTGCACCACGTTGATCGCCGGCCCCGTGGCTCGCTCACTGTCGCCTTCGCCTTCCGACCGCAGCGGCGCGTGCAGCGCCCAG
>JAJYBW010000023.1 GCA_021778815.1 Acidobacteriota bacterium
CAGTGTTCAACCGCCGCACCTTCTTGAAGACCAGTGCCGCCGCGCTTCCGCTGACCGCGCTTCATGCTCTCACCCCTGGTTCGAGCCTGGCTGCGGAAGAAAATGTTGTTGCTGCAGCGATCGGGGTCACGCCCAGTCTTGTTCCGCTGCCTGCACGCCTCGCTCCTGTCGATCGCGCGGCGCTGCCATGGCAACAAAGGGTTCGCCGTGTTGGCCAAAGCAACATGACCGAGCACGATCCCGCTGTGATGAACGTTGAAGAGTGGGCGGACTACTGGCACTCCGCCGATGCTGACATCGTTTTCATCAGCGTGACCGGGATTCTTGCGTTTTATCCCTCGAAGGTGCCGTTCCATCGCCACGGAAAATATCTGCATGGCCGCGACTTCTTCGGGGAGTGCGTGACCGCCGCGAAGAAACGCAACATGCGTGTGGTCGCCCGCATGAGCCCAGATCTGAACTGGGGCGATGCTCTTGCGGCTCATCCGGAATGGGCGATGCGGCACAAGGATGGCTCGGTGCAGTTCAGCGGTCAGGATCCGCGGCTGTTTCAAACGTGCATGTTCACGAGCTATATGGATGACTACATTCCCGCCATCATGCGGGAGGTGAATTCGCTGTACGATGTGGACTGCTTTTACACCAACGGCTGGCCGCCCATCGGCGAACTTCCGGATTGCCACTGCGCCATCTGCAGTAAGCTGCCGCCGGCGAATACGCCCGCCTACTGGGCGGTGTTCAACGATCGAGTGTTTCAGCTTTGGCAAAAGTACGACGCCATTGCAAAAGAGAAAAAGCCGGATAGCTTCTTCTTCGCCAACCTTGGGGGCAACGTTCGCTGCGGGCCGAATATGGATCGACTCGGCAAGCTGGCGGTATGGTTCCAGGCGGACAACCAGGGTCGCACCTATAACGACGCGGCTGTGTGGGGATGTACCTTGCAGGGCCGCGCCTGCAATGCGGTGCTCGACGGAAAATTTGCCGCCAATGTTACCGGGGCGTATTCGACCGGGGCCGTGACTTGGCGCAATGGCTCGAAAACTCCTGCGGAAGCCACCATGTGGCTGAATGAAACCCTGGCCGGCGGAATGGTTCCGTACTATCACTTTGTTGGCTCAGAGGATGGCCTGGGGGAAGATCGCCGCTGGCAGGCCGTCGGCGCCAATTATTTTCAGTGGACTGCGAAGCACGATGCAGCTCTCACCACTCGCCGCTCCATCGCTAACATTGGCGTTGTCATGGGGCAGAGCACGCAGCTTTTATATCCAGGCCCGTCGACAGCACACTCGCATGCCTACATGCATGAGACGACGCAGGGACTATACAACGCGCTGCTGCAGGGACGTTTCGCGTTTGACTTTGTGCATGAAGACCGTCTCGACGCGGAACGCCTCAGCAAATATCGCGCGCTGATCCTGCCGAATATCGCCATGCTAAGCGACAAGCAATGCCAGCAGATTCGCGACTACGTTCACTCCGGCGGATCGATTCTGGCCAGCTTTGAGACCTCGCTTTACGATGAAAATCTCAACCCGCGCGCTGATTTTGGGCTGACGGACGTGCTCGGCATCCACAAGGCCGGCGATGTTGTCGGCACCAATGGCAATGCATACTATGCGCGCATTGAAAATCCGGAGGCGAGCAGCCAGCATCCGCTGCTGCGGGGATTTACCAACACCAATTGGATACCCGGCGCGCAGAATCGTATCCCGCTGAAGGCTGTGGCGAATCCGTTGCTTACCGTCGTCCCCGGTTTCGTCAGCTATCCACCGGAGCTGGCCTATCCTCCGGTCTCGCATACCAACGAGCCGGCCGTCGTATTGCGTGAAGTTGGCACCAGCCGCATCGCCTATTTTCCGGGCGATATTGAACGCACGTATTGGCTGACCGGGCATGGCGATTTGTTGCGACTACTGCTCAACACCATTCAGTGGATCACAGCAGATCAGCAGATCGTTCACATTCAGGGGGAGGGATTCATTGAGGCGCTGACGTGGGAGACGACGCCCGGATACGCGGTCCACTTGCTGAACTACACCAACCCCAATGCGCAGCACTGCTGGCTGCAGGAAAGTTATCCGATTGGGCCGCAGACTGTTCGCATGCAGCTGCCGCACGGCGTTGGGGTGAAATCTGTTGCGCTGCTCAAGGCCGGGCGAACGGTACCTTTTCATTTGCAAGGGGATGCCTTGCAATTTACGATACCGAGCGTTGCGGACTATGAGGTTGCCGCTATTACGGTCGCCTAGCACGCCGTCTGCGACGAAATGAATGGATCGTGCGCTTACTTTTCGAGTTCGTAGTGGAAACCGAATCGGCCAATCAGCATCAGGGAATGATCGCTGGGGGGAAGGATCTGGAAGGACTCGATTTTTCGATGGGTGTCATCGCGGATGGCATTGACCTTGCCCAGAAATCGACCGGAAGTGGCCTCGTAAAACAGGACCTCTAAATTGTCGTTCACGCGATGCCACCCGAACATGTATTGCCCTGGCTCGAGTGAAGCTGTCCCGATTTTCAGAGGAACCTGCGTCACCAGAAAGATTGAATATTTTCCGTTGGCGGAATATCCCGACGTGATCAACACCGCGCCCGCAATATATTTTCCAGCGCTGTCGACGATTCCGGTTTCGGTGCGCGATTCTGTTTCGATCTGTTCCTTCACGATTGGCGCGCGTGCCGGAATCCAGGAGTTCAGCTCCTGTTGCGTGGCGATGCGCCATGGTTGCGCCGCCGCAATGTTCAGGGTGAGGAACAAGGCCGCCAGCGGTACAAAGAAGGCTACAAATCTTCGACGTGTCATACGAGTTCTCAATTCCTATGGGCGAAAGCGCTGTCTAAAAGTGGACGATGCCGCGCTGGATTGCGGCGGTGACGGCTTGTGTCCGGTCCGTTACGCCTAGTTTTCCGAGGATGCTGTTGATGTGAGTTTTTACTGTCGCTTCGGAGATCTTCAATTCCTTGGCTATTTCCTTATTCGACTTTCCGGAAACAATTTCGCGAAGTACATCCAACTCGCGATAGGTGAGCGCCGGCCTCACCATCCGTTCCGCCAGGCGTTCCGCCACCTGTGCAGGAATTCTGGATCGACCGGAGTGAACCGCGCGGATGGCATCCATCAATTCGTCGCCTGACATTCCTTTCAGCAGGTAGCCGCGCGCCCCCACGTCCAGCGCCCGATGAATATCCTCATCCCCGTCATAGGTTGTCAGGACAATAATGCGCGCCTGCGGAAACTGGCTGCGGATGTGAGTGATGGCCTCAACGCCACTGATGCCCGGCAAGCGCAGGTCCATCAGCACCACGTCCGGCAGATGCTTTCGAAATAATGTCAGCGCCATACTGCCGTCGGCGGTCTCGGCAACAACCTGCATGCCCGGCACGCCGTTGAGCAACGCGACCAGGCCTTGCCTTACGACGTGATGATCTTCCACCACCATGATCTTGATTGAGTCAGGCATCGCGTCCACGTTTTCTCAAGGCGTTGTTCATTTGTCCGGCCTCTGGCTGGGTTGTACCTATGCTAATTGAGTGGTAGCTCCACTGTTATTTTCGTTCCCTCGGCTGGGCCGCTGCTCATGGTGAAGGCCCCGCCAATGGCCTGCGTGCGCTCCCTCATCCCGATCACTCCAAAATGGCCCGCACTTGTCGCCTCGGCCACGTCGCTTGAAATGCCCACGCCATTGTCCTCGATCTGCATTCGCAGACGTTTGATCTCGTACTGCACGGTGATGTTTACCTGAGTCGCGCCGGCATGCTGCAGAACGTTGGCGACCGCTTCCAGCGCAATCTTCAGCAATTCCGATTCGACGTTCGGCGGCAGCGGCCGATACGTGCCGGTGAACTGAATATGGGTATCAATCGCCTTGTTCACCGTGCGCGCGCGAATTGCAGCGGTAAATCTCGAAGCAAAGTCGACATTCCCTGGCTCGTTCGATCTCAGGTTCCAGATGGAACTTCGCGCTTCAGCCAGACTGTCGCGGACCAGCCTGCGCGTCTGGTTCAGCTGTTCACGTACTGCTTGTGGGGAACTGGTCAGCATCTGGGCGGCGAGTTCTAGCTGGACTGAGATCCCGACAAAACCTTGCGCCAGGGTATCGTGAATTTCACGGGCGATGCGGGTACGCTCGGCGAGCACGGCCCGGAATCGCGACTCCACCTGATGCACTCGCCAGCGATAAACCAGCCACGCGAGAAACAAAATGAGCAACCCGCAAAGTAGATAGAACCAATAGGTCTGGGTGAAATACGGTTGCAGCTGGAAGCGGAGAGTCGCCGGCATAGTGCTCCAGACACCGTCGTTATTGGCCGCAAGCACTTCAAAGTGATATCGCCCGGGAGGAATGTTGGTGTAGTACGCAACACGCCGCGTGCCGGCATCGATCCAGGTACGATCGAATCCCGTGAGCCGGTATTTGTAATGCACCTGCTGCGGGGCGACATAAGTGAGCCCCGCATAATGAAACGCAAATCGAGAATGCCCTGGACCAACTTTGACTGGCCCGTTCAGTGGCATGTTCTTTTCGTCCACGGAGACCTGCTCGATTGCAACCAGCGGAGCCACACTGTTCCGCTGCAACCTGGCAGGATCGATCCATGCGACGCCCTTCAAGGTGGAGAACCACAACGTCCCATCGTTCGCCTTCCACGAGGAAGGGTGGCCAATGCCGCTGCACTCGCGAATCTTCATTCCATCCGCGGTGCCGTAGGCGGTGATCGGAAGCGAATGGCTTTGACCCGCAGCCACATTCGTCAGATCGTCGATAGCCACCCGAAAAATTCCTGAGTTCGAGCTGATCCAGAGCGCGCCACTCTGGTCTTCCAGAATTCCGTCAATGACATCGGGAAGTCCGAGATTTGCGGAAAACGAATGGATCCGATGTTGAGGATCATCGATCGCCAAAAGGTTGAGGCCCTCTCCATTGGTGCCGATCCAAAGATGGTGCTGCGAATCCAGCATCAACGCCGTGATCACGTCGCTCGAAAGCCCATCGCTTTTTGTGTAGTTGATAAATTTGCCGTGCAGAAAATGGCTGAGTCCACGCAGGGTGCCAATCCACAAGCTGCCGTCGTCGCCTTGTGTCAGCGCTCCAACAAAATCGTTGGCCAGACCATCCGTCTGGGTATAAATCGTCGCGCGACTGCCGTTGATTTGCGCCAGTCCATGCCGCGTGCCCACCCACAGCGAACCATCTCGATCCGCCAACAGCGAGCGGACATATTCATCCGGCAGCAGATCCGTCGCGGCGGTTGCAGTGAACTGGCCGTGCTCCATCTGATTCAGTCCGTTCGGAGTTCCAACCCATAAATTTCCCCTGGCGTCGGCGGCGAGTGAAAGAATCGTACCGCTTGTCAGTCCTTGCTTCTCGGCGAAAACAGATACGCGGCCGCCGCTGTAGCGATTGAGCCCGCCGCCATCCGTGCCAATCCACATATCTCCGTCCGGTCCCTGTAACACCGAACTGATCAGGTTGTCAGAGAGGCCATCGCTCTCCGTCAACGTCATGAATTTTTGATCTTTCAGCAGCGCGGCTCCAGCCGATTCGGTGCCCACCCACAACGAGCCTTCGCGATCCTCATACATCGCCAGGATCAGATTTTCCGCCAGCCCTTGCTTCGATTGGAAGACGCTGATCGCACCGTCAAGAATGCGCGCGATGCCGTGATTTGTCCCCACCCACAACGCGCCTTCCCGATCTTGATAGAGAGCCTGGATTTGATTTCCAGGCAAGCCATTCGCGGTGGTGTAGGCCGTCAGTTTTCCGTCCGCGAATACCGCCAGACCGCCGGGAGTGCCCATCCATATATGTCCCGACTTGTCGGTGAGGAGTGCATCCACTTCGCTGTCGGGCAGTCCATTCGCAATACCGTAGGAGCGAAGCGTTCCATTGGAAAACTGCTGCACTCCGTTTTGTGTGCCCACCCATAGAGTGCCTGCCGGATCGGTGGCGATGGCGCGGATGGTGTCGATTCCCAAGGGCGAGCCGGCGAATGGCTTTTCTACACGGCCGCGTTCCATCTGATCGAGCCCGCTATCCGTCGCCACCCACAACGTCCCGTTCGGTCCATTGGCTACGGCGCTGATGGTGTCGCTGGAGAGTCCTTGCCGCGTTGTATAGGGAACGAAGTGATCATGGGCATACTGCGCGAGGCCGCCGGCGGTGATCGCCCAAACTTCTCCGTGACTGTCCTGAAACACGCTCCAGATGCTGTTGTCAGGCAGTCCCTGCGCCAGAGTGAACGCAGTGAATTGCCCGTCGCGTAACCTTGTCAGTCCGTCCGCAGTGCTGATCCACAGGTTTCCGTCATGGTCTTCCAGCAGGCCGCGAATGTCGTTGCTGAGCAGCTGCGGCGTATTCCTCCGGTTGTACACGGTGAAATCGATTCCATCGAATCGAGCTACGCCTTCGCGGGTGGCGAACCACAGGTAGCCGTCGCGTGTCTGCAAAATCGCGCGCACAGAGTTTTGAGGCAGTCCGCTGTCTGTCTGCCAGGTCTCAAGTCCATACTGGCTTAGTTTTCGATTGGGATTCAGAGCGTGGCTGCTGCTACACGCCAGAACAAGGAATAACAACGTCATCCAGCGAAATAAGCGAGCCGTGTGTTCAAAAACAACAAGCGCGCGATCGCATTTCCAAAATGTCAGGTGAGACGAGGAGCCCTGTGCAGCGCGGACTGGAAGGGGTGTGCTCAAACCTATATCCATCGAAAGGTTGAGTCTGACATCCATCTAAGGATACAAGACAACGCAGTGTAGCCCTTGTAGATTTGGAGATGCCTCTGAAAGTTTGCCATATTCAAGGCCGTTGCGGGGAATGACCCGCGACGGCCTTTCTTTTTTTGCGCCAAAAGTTCCGATTCAACGGGAAGGGAAGGCGGTACTCCGGCAGACCCATTTCTCAAGCGACATTCGCAGGTACCGTCGCCGATGAATCTTTATAGAGTGATCCTTCCTTCATGATTACGTGCAGATTTTTCTGGCGCACGACCAAGTCCAGATCCTTGAGCGGATCGCCGTCGACCAAAAGCAAATCGGCGATGTAGCCTTCTTTCACCTGGCCAAGCTCGTTGCCCATCCCCATGACCTGGCCGCCGACGCGAGTACCGCATTGCAGCGCTTCGTTGGGGGAGAAGCCGAGCAGGTCGACAAAATGTTTCAGGTCGCGCGCATTGTCGCCTTGTGGTGACTGGGCGAACCCATAGTCTCCGCCGATCAGGATGCGCACGCCGCGCTTGCGAAGCTCGGTGTAGACGGCGGCCGTGGTATCGATGGTGCGCTGCATCATGCGTCCGACTTTCGAGTCGCGCATGAATCCCCAGGGTTCGCCTTCGTACAGCGTGCTGTAAATGATGCCGATGGCCGGCCCCACAAAAACCTTATCCTTCACGGATTCCAGCATGTCCAGCGCTTCTTCATCGGCCGACTCGCAATGGTAGATTACGTCGATGCCGCAGCGGACGGCTCGCTTCACCGATTCGGCGGCACGCGCGTGGCAATTGACCTTCTTGCCGAAGTCGCGGGCCACGCTGACCGCCAGCTGGATTTCATCTTCGCGCATCACGGTCAGGCCGCCGTGCGCCGCAGGGCTCAGATCGTCGCCGGAGATGTTCAGCTTGACGTTGTCGACGCCTTCGCGGCAGCACAGGCGAACCGCCTTGCGAATCTCCTCCGGGCCATCGGCGATCAATCCAAAACTCTCGTAATACATGTGCGCTTTGCGTTCATCGCCCAGACCGCCGGTCACTGTGATTTCCGGGCTTGCCGCGCGAATGCGAGGTCCAGGAAATTGTCCCGCATTCACCGCGTTACGGATGACGACATCCAAACGCAGTTTCGACGTGGCGGCGCTGTAGGCGCTGGTAAAACCATGGTCGAGCAAGGTCTTCGCGTTGCGCACGGTCAGCAGGACATGCTCTTCGGGAGGAATGTTGCCAAGGTCGGAATCATTGACCGCGCCGCCGAAAGAAATGTGCGCGTGGCCCTCGACCAGTCCGGGCATCAGCGTTCTGCCGCGCGCTTCAATCACTGTGGCGCCGTCTGCGCTCAGCTTTTCCGGCGCGCGTGCGATGCTTTTAATCCGGTCGCCTTCGATTAGAACATCGGCTGGAAAGGCCGGCGCACCGCTTCCGTCCCACAGGCTGGCACCGCGAAAAAGAATCGGATTCATCTCAGAGATCCTCCTGAAAATCGTCAACATACCCAAGCGGGAGACGCTTGTAGGCATTCTAATGGAAAATTACAAACTTCCAATGGTGTTCAGGAAGGCAGCGGGAGGGAGTCGAGATTGGCGGCTTGCAAGAAGGGCGCCACCGAACGCGATTCAGAATCGAATCGGCCCGGTGGCGGCAGGTTTTCGTGTCTTCGAGGAACGAAGAGCGAAGATTTCGGAGCGGTCCTACTTTCCGGTATAGGTGACTCGCCAGATGGAATTTGATCCATCGTCGGTGACCAGCAGCGATCCGTCAGGAGCCACTGTCACTCCGACCGGGCGTCCCCAGGCATTGCCGTCGGGTAGCACGAAGCCTGTCAGAAAGTCTTCGTATTCTCCGGTGGCGTGGCCTGTCTGGTGCAGCGGCACGCGAATCACTTCGTATCCGGCGCGCGTGCCCTTGTTCCAGGAGCCGTGCTCGGCGGCGAAAATGTCGCCGTCATATTCCCTGGGGAACTGCTTGCCTTCATAAAACGTCATCTCCAGCGACGCATTATGGGGCTGCAGCAGCACATCCGGAACGATGGCCTTGTCTTTCAGCTCGGGATGCTTGCCATCGAGGCGCGGGTCCTGGTGGCCGCCGATGTACCACCACGGCCAGCCATAGAAACCGCCCTTTTGGACATGAGTGATGTAGTCGGGCACAAGATTGTCGCCCAGCGCATCGCGTTCATTCACGCTGCACCATAGTTCGCCGGTCTGCGGATTGATCGCAAGACCCACTGGGTTGCGAATTCCATAGGCATAGATGCGCATGTGGGATCCGTCAGGATTGAACGCCAGGATATCGGCGCGATTTTTTTCTTCCGGGTGCGTGTCTGGATCGTTGACGTTCGAGCCCGACCCGACGGAAACGAACATCGTCTTGCCGTCTGGAGAGAAGCGAATATCGCGCGTGGAGTGTCCTCTGCCGCTGGGCAGATCATCCAGGTGCTGCGCCGGCCCGGTGGCGGTCAAGTCACCGTTTTTGTAGGGGAAGCGCACCACTGCGTTTGTATTTCCGATGTAGAGCCACTTTGGGTTCGGCCCCGGAGGATAGAAAGCGATGCCGAAAGGCTTATTCAGCCCGCTCGCGAAGATGCTGGTGGTCTTCGGTTTTCCGTCCGCGGTGATCCCGCGGAAGACCATGATCTGACCTTTGCTGGTCTCGGCGACAAAGAAGTCCCCATTGGGAGCGGTACGAATCAGGCGCGGATTGTCGAGGCCCGTGGTGTACAGTTCCACCTTGAATCCCTTGGGAGCCTGCGGCCAAACGCCTTCCGGTCGAGGAACAATGGTCGGCCCGTTGCCCGCGGACTGGGTGGCAAAGGGAGCGGGAAGATCCGGCACCGTAATTTTGCGCACGGTTCCAGGCTTCTCGTATCGAAAGTCGGTGAAGGGAGGCGTCGGCGGCGGAGCCTGCAATGTCGCTGTCGTTGCGCTGGCGCCGGTGGCTGCGGTCGACAATTGCGCGGCTCCGGGGGAGTTCAGGTACTTGAGGTAGGTCACGATCTGCCAGCGCTGCTGGGCCGGCAGAGTCTCCCATGCGGGCATGCCGTTGGCCATATCACCGTGGGTAATGAACCAGAAAATCTCTCCGGGTTTGGCGGCCTGCGTCGCTCCACTGGCCAGCGAAGGGATGTTGCCGGTTCCCTTGGCGGTGGCGCCGTGACAGGAGGCGCAACGCTCCTGATACAACTTTTGGCCCGCAGCGGCATTCTGCTTCCCGGTGTCAGGGTTTTCCAGCGTGGACGAAGATGCAGGCGCGTTATGGAAGCTCTGGGCGATGGCGGGAATCGCGAGCCCCAGGGCGCTGATGGCGACGATCGAACGAAACAGTGGGCGGATAAATACGGACTTTCTTGACGTCAATGCTTCTCTCCTGCATCCAGATTGTTTGACCTCGCGGCCTGACGCTACCTCAGGTAGGACGCAATCTTACCCAATAAAGATTCACAAAGGGCCGTGGAATTGGCGGCTGGTCTTCGTACGAAGGCGGTTATGACAAGAATTTTACGCAGAATTCATCCTCCCTTGGTAACGAGAAACATGCTTGCATCCCCCGGTCGATTCCGCACGCGGGATCAGCGGTGAAGCACGCTTCCATGGGGACTCGCAATACCGCAGTGGTCCGGAGAAACCTTCGACGGCTGGATTGAATCGAAGTTACAGACTCTTGGTTCTGCTGGCTGGGTGCTCCGAAATCAACGGTTTTTCATTCATCTGCGACTTCCTCATTATGGCATTCGTGTAGGCAAGGTCCAGAGCGAGGACGTTCCATGAGCCAACGCGAAATTTCAGGGCAGGCCTTCTCCGCTGGAGTTGAATCGCTGGCACGTGCGACAAGCGGCTACCCGTTATTTTCCATGTTGGTTTCCCTATGAGTCGTCCGCAGAAATCCCGCGAGCTAACCCACCTCTTCATCCTGATCTTTTCACTGGCCGCAATCGCCGTTCTATATCTTGCGAAGACTGTGGTGGTGCCGCTGGCACTGGCGATTCTGTTCGCATTTCTGCTATCTCCGCTGGTCACGTTGCTGGAACGTATTCGACTGCCGCGGATGCTGGCCATTATCGTGGTCATCCTGGCGGCTGGAATTGCAGTCGGCGCCATCGGTTGGACGGTGTTCAACCAGCTGGTGTCGGTGACCGACCACATGGCGGACTTTACCTACAACATCAATCTCAAATTGGAAGCGCTGAAACCCGCAAAGTCGACAAGCTTCTCACGGGCAGAAGAAGAACTCGATCGCCTGGCGCAGCAAATCAGCATGGTCAACCTGGACACTGCTCCCGATCATGCGGAGCCACGTACGAGAAAACAACTGGGCGCTTCGGCCGACCACCCAATTTCCGTGCAGGAAGTGGGCAAGTCCGACCGGCTCGGTACCATTCATGGCGTCCTGGGGTCCTTGGTCGCCGTGTTCCTTGTGGTCGTCTTTACCTTTTTTATGTTGCTGCAACGGGAGGATTTGAGGAATCGCCTGATCCGCCTGACCGGGCGCGGGCACCTGAACCTGATGACCCAGGCGATGGACGAAGCCGGCCACAGGGTCAGCCGATATCTTGCGTTACAGCTGCTGGTCAACGCCTGCTACGGAACCCTGATCTTTGCCGCATTGTATTTTCTTGCGTTGCCGCACGCTCTTTTATGGGGCGCCCTGGCAGGAATTCTGCGGTTCATTCCTTACATTGGCGCCACCACGGCGGCGCTATTGCCCACAATATTTTCGATTGCCGTCTACACCGGCTGGACCCCAACCCTGCTGATCATGGCGGTTTTTTTCTGTCTGGAAGTGCTTACGGCAAACTTTATTGAACCGCATGTCTATGGAAAACAAACGGGGCTGTCACCGCTGGCTATTCTGGTCGCGGCCGTTTTCTGGACGTTGATCTGGGGCCCGATTGGATTGATTCTTTCCGTTCCCCTGACAGTGTGCCTGGTGGTTGTAGGCTCCCATGTGCCCAGCCTCAAGTTTCTGACAGTGCTGCTCGGCGACCAGCCGGTGATGCGTCCGGAGGCCCATTACTACCAGCGATTGCTGGCCAGCGACGCGCAAGAGGCCAGCCAGGTCCTGGACTCCTACGTCAAGGAGCACTCCGTTGCCGCCGCCTATGACCAGGTGGTGGTTCCGGCGCTCGGTCTGTTCGAGCAAGATCGGCACCGCAACGCGCTCGATCAGGAGACCGTCAACTTTATCACCGAAACCGCACTGGAGCAGCTGGAGGAACTGGGGCTGAGAAACGACGAGCCGCAACCGGCCCATCCCCCAGTTGAAACCGTCCCCAACGTGAGCTCGCCGGTCAGCGCAGATAAGCAACCAGCACCCTCCTCCGGCATAGGAATGCGGGTTGTTTGCGCGCCAGTTCGGGATGACTCGGATGAAATTGTCGCGATGATGCTGGCGCAATTGCTGCGTCGTGCAGGCCATTCGGCTAAAACGATCCCGCCGCAAAACTTGGAGCGCATGGTCGCCGAGGTATTCGATGCCCGGCCTGACGTGGTTTGTCTGTCGGCTTTGCCCCCCTATGCGATGTCTTACGCGCGGACGCTGTATGAGGCCTTGCGGGCTCGCCAGTCCAGCCTCGAGATCGTCATTGGGCTTTGGAATCACTCCGGGAATTTTGCGAAAGCCGCCAGGGTGATCACCGGCGACGAAGGGAATCCCATCTGTGTCACTCTTGCAGAGGCGGTCGAGCGCATCACCCTTCGTGATCCTTCCGTCGAGCCGGAACGAAAGACAGATGCAGGTGTCGCTGAGGCTCGCGTATAGTCAAAGGAACACTGTTGCACGCGGTTCGATTTCATCGATTTTTTGCGGCTGTCCCCCTTCGCTTCCAGAGAATCTCTGGCGGTATGATTCAGCTCAATGAGATAACCCAAAGTCGATTCAGGGATTTGCCTCGATGCAGTTTATGGAGCAATACGGGCCGCCTGAAGAACTTCAGTCATCCTGGCCGCATCATGCAAAGTGACAGATTGTAGACATTTGTGATTATCCGATTGAAAAACTTGCCAAGAAACGGCAAACTCGTTGTAGCAATCGGCATCTATCCGAAGCAATGAGCCCTGCGGGGCCACACGAAATGAGAACGACTGGCTGGATCATTCCGGTTCTCACGGTGGCTCGCGACATAGTTGACGATGCAACGGCCAATGGATTCAAGGCCTTTTTTGGAGGAGTAGATTGATGATGTATTCAAAGTGGCGTGGTTTGTGCGGAATTCTCTCCCTGGCTGGATCACTGACACTGGTTGGCTGCGGTGTCGCGGGTAACAGCTACGTGCGCGTCGTGAATGCGTCTCAGGGTTTATCGGGCAACTTTACTGTCCAGGTTGGTCAGACTGGCATTGTTTCCTCCCTTCCATTCGGAACCGAAGGAGTACAACAGCAGGGGCAATACTCAACTACGGATACATCCGGAAATTACCGGCCGCTGGGTGCCGGTGCTAACCAGAAGATGATTGTGTATTCCACCCCAGGTACAAATCTTGCCTCTGCGACACAGTCGTTCATCAAGAGCACGCCCTACACCATTGTTCTTGAATCCACAGCGCTGGAGTTCCAGGTGTTGACTGACAATACCGCTCCCACCGGTGGAGGTCTGCGGGTTGTCGATACGTCCACCATGGCGGGTGCCGTGGATGTGTACATTACGGCTGCCGGAGCCACTCCCGGTGGCACACCTGCCGTTGGCAATATGACGTATCAGCAAGTCACAAATCCGTACTTACCCCCAACCTCGGGATCGCTTGAAGTGCAGGTGACGGCCGCCGGAAATCCCAGCAAAGTTTTGGCGATTTTGCCCTACACGTTTGCATCCGGAAAGACTTATTCGATCTTCGTTTTGGATCCTCCGAATCCTTCGGCTCCGATTGTTCCTCCCACGATGCAGCCCGTACCGGGAGCCAACACCTATGGCGTGCTGGTCACGAATGATCCAGCGATGTAGTTTGACCACACATGAAGAAGGCCTTCATTCTCAGCGGAGAGTGAAGGCCTTTTTTACTTGGAACAGGTTTTGTCGCGGCTCCTGTCCATCTGGTTTCGATGACAGGAGCCGCCGTGGAATTGCTTAGGTTCCTTCGGACCAGCCGGCCAGGTATTCTTCCTGCTCGGGAGTCAGCTTGTCGATCTTGCAGCCCATCGCTTCCAGCTTCAGTCGCGCTACGCGGCTGTCCAGTTCCACCGGGACCGCATAGACCGTGGGTTGCAGCTTCTTGTAGTTCTCCACCAGGTATTCGGCGGACAGAGCCTGGTTGGCGAAGCTCATATCCATGACGGATGCCGGGTGACCTTCGGCAGCTGCGAGATTGATCAGGCGGCCTTCGCCCAGCAGGAAAATGTGGCGTCCGTCCTTCATCGTGTACTCTTCTACGAACTCGCGGGTTGGGCGTTGCGAGGAAGACAGACGCTCCAGAGCGGGAATGTCAATTTCGACGTTAAAGTGGCCGGAGTTGGCGATGATGGCGCCGTTCTTCATCAGTTCAAAGTGTTCCTGGCGCAGGACGCTCTTGTTTCCTGTCACGGTGACAAAGACATCGCCGATTTTGGCTGCTTCCGTCATGCTCATCACGCGATGGCCATCCATTGCCGCTTCAATAGCGCGAAGCGGATCGACTTCGGTCACGATGACATCCGCGCCCATGCCGCGTGCGCGAGAAGCCAGGCCGCGTCCACACCAGCCGTAGCCGGCGACCACAAACTTGGAGCCTGCCAGTAGCACGTTGGTGCAGCGAATCACGCCATCCAGGGTGGACTGGCCGGTGCCGTAGCGATTGTCGAACATGTGCTTGGTCAGCGCATCATTGACCGCGACCACGGGATACTTCAGCACCTTATCTTTTGCCATGGCGCGCAGACGAATCACGCCGGTGGTGGTTTCCTCGGTACCGGCGAGCACGCCTTCCAGCACATCCTTGCGCTTGGTATGCAGAATGGAAACCAGGTCGCATCCATCGTCCATCGTCAGGTGCGGCTTGTGATCGATCGCGGCCATGATGTGGGAGTAGTAGCTGTCGTTGTCCTCGCCCTTGATGGCGTAGGTGGAGATGCCGTAGTCGCGAGCCAACGATGCGGCGACGTCATCCTGCGTGGACAGCGGATTGGAGGCGCAGAGTGCAATGTCGGCACCGCCGTCGCGCAGCGTGATCATCAGGTTTGCGGTCTCGCTGGTCACGTGCAGGCACGCGGACACACGCATTCCCTTCAGGGGCTGGTTCTTGATAAATTCCTTGCGGATGATCTGCAGGACCGGCATCGATTGGTTAGCCCATTCAATGCGGCGTTTTCCCTGGTCGGCCAGGTCAAGATTCTTTACGTGCGAGGGGACGGTTGTCGTCGTAGCCATAGATGTCTTTTCTTTCTTGGATTGAAATCACCCGCAGAACTCTGCGGTCTTCTCGAGAGGAAGTTCCAAACTGGGGTCATTCGATCCCCTCGTCAGGGTATCACTTCCGTGGCTGACTCAAGAAGTGTGAATTGCTTTCCAGGGCCAGTAAATCCTGCTTGCGCTGCAGGCCCCAGCGATAGCCGGTGAGACGTCCGCTCTTGCCGACCACGCGATGGCATGGAATCACAACGGCGACAGGATTCTGGCTGCAGGCGCGGGCCACGGCACGCGTGGCGCTGGGCTGACCTAGAGACTTTGCGATTTCGCTATACGAGCGGGTCTCGCCGCGCGGGATCTGCTGCAGGGCTGTCCAGACACGTTTCTGGAACGCAGTGGCCCGCACATCCAACGGCAAGTCCAATGCTGCCGGATGTTCCGTTAGTTGGGACAGGACCCGTTGTACTACGGCTCCAAGGCCTTTCTGGTCACGGCGGAGATCTGACAAGGGAAAGCGCGCGGCCAGGTCATCTTCCAGTTCGCTTTCGAGCAATCCGAAGGAAATGGCACACAGGCCGATGTCGGTCACCGCGACCAGCATTTTGTCGAGCGGCGAGTCGCTGATGCTGTAGCGAATTTCAATATCTTTTCCTCCGCTGCGCAGTTCTGCCGGTGTCATGCCCAATTGCTGGTTCGCGCCTTCGTACAGGCGGCTGCTGGAGCCAAAT
>JAJYBW010000395.1 GCA_021778815.1 Acidobacteriota bacterium
CACGTCGATCTCGACATCGTGCAGGAGCACTCGACCGCCGGTTTTAAAGCTGATGGCGCGTGAAGCATGCAGCGTAAACAGCTTCCTGCCTTCTACTGTTTTCGAAAGCACAAATCCCTGTGAGGTCGACTGGATCTGAATTCCAAGGCGAGACGGCAAATCCTGAACAACGTGGCGAACTCGCCAGTGTCCATAGACAATCGAACCAATGATAGACAGCACTAGTACCGCAGCCACCACGATGATTGCCAGGCGCAACCGCTCAATTGTCCAGCGCATACCACCATCTTCTCATTTCAAGCGGCTTTACCGGAGGAGCCTGGAAAGACCTGCCCCGCGAAAATATCTACAATGGGAGCATGGCAGACTCTCTCTATTACAGCCTGTGGTTTCCGAACTTCCGCCTCAGCTCGCTGCCGGAAAAACTCGTCAGCGTGATGCAGCAACTTCCCCACCCGCTGGTCACCGCAGCCTCCGTCTATCCGTTGGACTGGCAGCAGTCGCCCACGTTTCAACGCGTCTACATTGCGGAGAACGAGGAGCCCGCCCCGCCGGAACAGGCTGTCGAGGAAGCCACGGAAATTCTGCATGAAGACAGCGCCTATGAATTCGAAGTACCGTGGAAGCTATGGTATCCGGAGAGCGATGGCCTGCTCGATCCCGTCTGGAAAGAAGAAGTGCGCATTGTACGTGTGGTGGGACTGGGCCCGCAATTCGACGACGGCAGTTATGAGCAGAATGGCCACATTCGCATCGACCTTGGCCTGGACACACCGTTTCTTTGCGACGACGTTCCGCTGCACGAGGATGATCAGATTTTTGTAAAGAAAAACATTCAGCAGCTGGTGGACTTCACCACTCAGGTGGAAAAGAACTGCGGCGTGGAAACTCGCCTGCTATGGACCGAGAGCGAAGAAAGCCTGGCGCAAAAGCTAATCGCACGACTGCAGAAACTGAATTAAATCTACGCCAGCTCAGAAAAATCTGCCGCCCACCGCACGACAGACTCCGTTCGTGCCAAAAGCGCCAGGCGATTGTCCCTCAAAGACGTATCCTCTACCATCACCATCACCGAATCGAAAAACGCATTCAGCGGCGGTTGCAGGCTGGCAATCGCGGCAATCACCGCGCCATAGTTCCCTTCGCGATAACTGCGCTGGATGGCTGCATTCACCTCAGTCACGTTGCGCGACAATTCCTTCTCCGCTGGCTCTCGCAGCAAGCTTTCAGTTTCCTCATCGGCGAAAACAATTTTCTTCTCTCTCGCCTGACGCAGAATGTTTGCGGTTCTTTTCAGCAGTTCCGCCACCGCCAGGACATTCGGCGAGCCCACCTCTGCATCCAGCGCTTTCGCAAATCCGGCAATCTTCCCATAACCGATCAGATGGCCGCCGACTGCATCGCTGGTTCCCGTCGTCCCGGCTTTGCGAATCGCTCGCGCCACCTGTGGACTCACCTTGCCTGTCTCACGAAGATAAAACTCAAAACGGTCCAGTAGGAATTCATGAATCGACGATCGCAGGGCCGCGTGCTCTGCCGCCTTGGTGTCCTCGATGGCGGCACTCAAAACATGCGAAAGATGCAGTCTGTCGTTGAGCTTGTCGTCTTCCACCAAGATTCGAACCACTCCGTTGCCGGCTCTACGCAAAGCAAACGGATCTTTCGATCCCGTCGGCTGCAATCCAATCGCAAACATGTCGACGATGCTGCTGCTCTTGTCCGCAAGCGCCACGACCGATCCCGCAGCAAGGCTTGGAATCGTGTCTTCCTGCGACGCGGGCTTGTAGTGATCGTGAATCGCTCGTGCAACGCCATCCGGCAGCCGCTGCGCCCGCGCATATAATCCACCCACCACGCCTTGCAGTTCGGTGAATTCCTTCACCATCTCAGTGGTAAGATCCGCTTTCGCCAGCAACGCCGCCTGGTCCACTCCAGCGCAAAAAGTCTTGAACTTTACCTCAGAATCAAACAGAGGTGGATCAAATCGGTCGATGATCTGTCGCGCGACCGCACGGTTTCGCTCCGTCTTGTCCCAGTAGCTGCCCAGATCTTTCTGGAAGGTGACTTGCTTCAGCATCTCTACCCGATCGACCAACGGAATCTTCTGATCCACATCCCAGAAGAATCGCGCGTCATTGAAGCGCGCCCGCAGTACGCGCTCATTCCCGTGACGAATGACCGCCGCTCCCGCCTCATCAACTTCCAAATTCAAAGCCGCCAGAAAATTCGGCAGCAGCTTCTTCTCGCTATCTTCCAGTGCAAAATATTTCTGATGACCACGCATCACTGTCACCAGCACTTCTTCCGGCAGGTCGAGATAGCTCGCCTCAAAGCTGCCCAGAATCACACTTGGCCACTCGGTCAGATTGGTGACGATCTCGACCAGGTCTTCATCCTCACGCCAGCGCGCGCCGGCAATTCGTCGCGCCGCTTTGTCCAGCGCTTTGCGAATCCGCTCCCGCCGCACCGCCGGATCCACTTCGACATACGCCGCCGCCAGCGTCTTCGCATATTCCTTCGGCGCGGACACGATCACAGGCGCATCTCCGTGCAGCACACGATGACCAAAGCTTGCTCGACCCGCAGTCACCCCGGCGAATTCAAGTGGCAGGACTGTCTCATCGAGCAGCGCTACCATCCAGCGCACCGGACGCACAATTCGCTCCGGCTTGCCGGCGCGCCAATACATGCTCTTCGGCCAATAAATCCCGGCGATCTCCGCGGGCAGACCCTCCGTCAGCACCTCGGCTGCGGTGTGACCGCGTCGGTCCACCGTCGCTGAAACATATTCACCCTTTGCGTTCTGGATGGTCTTCAACGTGGAAACGTCCACGCCAGATTTTTTGGCGAACGCAATCGCCGCCTGCGTCGGTGCACCATCCTTGAACGCAACCTTGGTGGCCGGCCCGACAATTTCTTCCTGCATGTCCGGCTGTCCGGGCAGCAGCCCTTCCACCAGCACCGCAAGCCGTCGCGGCGTAGAATAGCTCGTCACCCGCAGCGCATCTGTCGTCAGGCGCTCGCGCATCAGTAGATTTTCGACCCGTTGCGCCAGTTCTGCCTGTGCGGCAGCGATCATCCCGGCGGGGATTTCTTCCAGTCCAATTTCAAGCAGTAATGCAGGCATTCGACTCGTTTCCTAAACATTCAATCGTGAATATCTATGCAACAGCAGCCATCTGTTGCGCCGCGTAGGCCTTGGCGACAGCCACCGCCAGCGCACGGATTCGCGCAATCACACCCACCCGCTC
>JAJYBW010000024.1 GCA_021778815.1 Acidobacteriota bacterium
GCGCCCGCCTATGTGGTCGACCAGAGTCACAACCTTAAAAATAAATTGGAAGCCATGTTGCAGACCGTGCTGACGGCTCAGGAACTGTATGCCAAAGCCTGCCTGGTCGATCATACTCGGCTCGCAGAACTGCAATGCGAGTGCCGCTTGGTGGAAGCGGAGGAATGCTTGCGATCTGCCTTCTGGACCGACGTGCGGCCAGCCCTGCGACAGTGGAGACGCGAGCGCGGACTTGCCGAAGATCCGCTGCAGGCACTGCGCGACGGTGGCTACATCGAACGCGCTGCAGCGGAGCGTGGAAGTAAGAACAAGAGTGCGGTGTCGAGTTATGCCTAAGTCTGCCACGCTGCATAAACCCGAGTTACACTTGAGAACATGAAAAAAATCACCAGGCGCAATTTCATGGTGGGCGTTACGAGTCTTCCGGTGGTCAGCCAGGTATCGTTGGCGACCAGCAGGCGAAGCAAGCGAATCTACATTGGCACCTATACCAAGAAATCCAGCCAGGGCGTGTACGTGTACCGCTGGAAACCGGAGTCCGGCGAGATGGAAGAGATTGGCCTTGCAGCAAAAACTCCAAATCCCAGCTTTCTCGCCTTATCTCCAAACCATAACGATCTATATTGCGTGAATGAGCAGGACCACACTACCGGGAATGTCTCCGCGTTTGCGATCGACCACACCACAGGCAAGCTGACCCCTAAAAATATTGTCCCATCGGGCGGCTCCGCTCCTTGCAACCTGACAACAGACCACGCAGGCCACGCGCTGTTCGTAGCCAACTACGGCAGCGGCAGCGTATCCAGTTATCAAATCCTTGCTGGTGGGGACCTGAGCCAGCCTGTTTCCAACATTTTCTTCAAGGGCCACAGCATTGATCCTGAACGGCAGAAGGAGGCCCACACTCATTGCACAACTGTGTCTCCAAACAACAAATTTCTGCTGGTGAATGATCTCGGCCTGGATCGCATCCTGGTATTTCACTTTGATCCGAAGACCGCGAAACTGACGCCGAACGATCCACCGTATTACGGCGCTGTGCCCGGTTCCGGTCCACGCAATCTTACCTTTCATCCCAATGGGAAATGGGCCTATTCCATTGCAGAAATGGGCAGCATTATCGAATGCATGGACTGGAACGGCGAGAAAGGAACGCTGACTCGCTTCCAGGTGATCTCATCGCTACCAAAGGAACATAAGTCGCCCTCGGACGCAGCGACGGTACAGGTTCATCCCAATGGTCGTTTCCTGTATGGATCGAATCGAGGAGATGACAGTATCACTGCCTTTTCCATCGATCCCACGAATGGCCATCTCACCCTGCTACAGAGAATTTCCTGTGAGGGAGGCAGTCCGCGGCACTTTGCCGTTGCGCCCGGTGGCGGGTGGCTGGTCGTCGGAAACCAGGACACGGCGAATATTGTCATCTTGAAATGCGATCCAGAAACTGGAAAGCTCGCGTCGACCGGCCGCCAATACCCGCTCGACTCCCCAGTCTGTATCGTCTTTGACTAACGAAGAGAAGAGAATTTGCATGCGAGTTGGAGTATTTACACCGCTGTTGTCCCAGCTAACGTTGACGGACGTGCTGGCAAAACTCAAGACGCTACACATTTCCACTGTGGAATTGGCCACGGGGAATTATCCTGGCGATGCCCACTGCAAATTGTCAATGCTAGACGACAGCCGACAGCTTGCCGAGTTCCAACGCTTGCTCGCAGGTAAAGGATTCAGCATTAGCGCTCTCAGTTGCCACGGGAACGCGCTGCATCCCAACCCGGCCCGTGCAAATGACGCTCGAGAAACCAGCCGCAAAACAATCCTGCTCGCAGAGAAGCTTGGGGTTCCGGTCGTCGTCGACTTTTCCGGTTGCCCAGGCGACTCGCCTCAATCCACCGCACCCAACTGGGTCACCTGCCCCTGGCCGCCCGACTATCTCGACGTTCTCGATTGGCAATGGAATGAAGTCGTCACACCGTACTGGATCGAACACGGAAACTTCGCCGCGCAACACAATGTGAAAATCGCAATCGAAATGCACCCCGGCTTCGTCGTGTATAGCCCGGAAACCATGCTGCGGTTGCGGGCGATTGCGGGGCCTGCCGTCGGTTGCAATTACGATCCCAGCCACATGTTCTGGCAAGGCATCGATCCCATCGCCGCCATCCGCATATTGGGCGATGCCATCTTCCATGTGCATGCGAAAGACACGCAGCTCTATCCGGCCAACCTGCCCAGAACGGGCGTGTTGGATACCAAACCGTATACCGATGAGAGAAACCGCGGTTGGATTTTTCGTACTTGCGGCTACGGCCACGGAGCGGAATGGTGGAAGGAATTCGTTTCCACATTACGAATGTTCGGCTACGATGGAGTGCTCTCGATCGAACATGAAGATAGCCTGATGTCTCCCGAGGAAGGGTTGACGAAAGCGGCGCAGTTTCTTCGTGAACTGGTCATCGAACAGCAACCCACGACTCCCTGGTGGACTTGACGGGTTTCACACATTTTGCAGCGGTGAACGATCGGGAACAGGATGCAACCTAAGGAGCGGAGTTGAAGCGAATTCGAACGGCAATTTTTGGAACTGGATTCATGGGACGGGTCCACTTAGAGGCCCTTCGCCGAATCGAGGGTGTCGACGTCGTCGCCATCGTGGGGCGAGAGTTGGCTTCAGCCCAACGCCTGGGCGCAGGCTTCGGTATCGAGAAATTTGATTCTGACTATCGCAACGTGTTGCGTGATCCCAGCATCGACGCGGTCCACATCTGCACTCCGAACGCGCTCCACTTCTCCATGACGAAGGATGCGCTGCTCGCCGGTAAACATATTCTTTGCGAGAAGCCTCTTTCCACTTCGATTGAAACGGCGGAAGAGTTGGTGAAGCTCGCCCGCGATCGAAATCTCCGCAATTGCGTCTGCCACAACCTTCGCTATTATCCGATGGTCCAGCAAATGCGACGAATGCGCGAAGATGGCGACCTGGGCCGGATCCTAATGATCCAGGGAAACTACCTGCAGGATTGGTTGCTGGATGAGTCGGCCTGGAACTGGCGGATCGATTCGGAAGCGGGCGGACAATTGCGTACCATGGGCGACATCGGAACCCACTGGTTCGACATGGCAGAGCATGTCACGGGACTGCGAGTCCGCTCTCTCTGCGCCGATCTCGAGACTTTTTATCCGACGCGTCAACGGCCCGCGAAGAAAGTCCAGGCTTCCATTGCCCAGCTATTGTCGTTGCCTGCCAGTGGTGGTGAACAGGTGGCGGTCAAAACTGAAGACTTTGGCGCTGTTGTCTTTCAAATGGACGAAGGCGCGCGTGGCACGATGACCGCCTGCCAAATGGCCGCAGGGCGCAAGAACCAGCTCCGAATGGAAATCTTTGGCACCAAAGCTTCCGTCAGTTGGAACCAGGAACGCCCGGATGAACTGTGGGTTGGACATCGCGACAGCGCCAACGGCATTTACATCAAGGACCCTGGACTGATGAAGGAGAAGGCAGGCAGTTATGCGGACCTTCCCTGTGGGCACAGCGAAGGCTACGACGACACATTCAAGCAAGTGTTCCGTCGATTTTATGCCTCCATCCAGCAGCCGGATGCGCCGGTGGAGTATCCCGAGCTTGTGGACGGCTTGCGGCACATGCTGCTGATGGACGCTCAGTTGAAAAGTCATCTCGCCCGGCAATGGGTCGACGTGAGAGGTATCTAGCCACAAAATCTATAGCCTGGGATAGAGGTTGGCTTCGCTCGGTTCGAGATTTCCTCGCTCCACCCTGAGCGCGCTTCTCCGAGAGTTTCCATCCGACGCATTCGGAGTCGATACCCCCCGTAAAACCGCCGCTGCTGGTGCCCGCATCCAATAGTGCGGCGGTATGAGAAGCAGAGGGAATATACATTCGATTCGACCTTGTAAAAATACGCATCGTGGTGTCCGCAGTTTCTCGAATTATGTATCGCCCTCGGTCACCTCATGGGTCGCGGTCCTACTTATAATCCTGGTGTTTGTAATTCCTTCAATCGTTCTTGCGCAGGCAAAAAGTGAGCCCCCTAAGACATCTCCCCAAACGATCGAAATTTTGCCATCCTACGAAGGACAGAATGTCACCGCGATCGAAATTGCTGGGCAGCCGGATTTGCCCACCAGCCAATTCACATCGGACTTTTCGCAACATGCCGGCGAACCGTTTTCGAGGGAAAAGCTAAACACGACAATCGCCAACTTGAAGCGCGACGGAAAATTCAAAACGATCCAAATCCAAGTTTCTCCGGAGGCGAACGGAGTCCGTGTGCTGATGGTATTGGAGCCCGCTTACTACTTCGGGATTTTCGAATTTCCGGGCGCCGAGCGCTTCGCCTATTCTCGCCTGATCCAAGTCACAAACTACCCTCCCGAGGCGGCCTACAACGCCGATGACATTCGACAATCCACGACCAAGCTCATCGCTTTCTTCCGGCAAGAGGGATACTTCCTGGCCACGGTTGAACCTGAGACTCGCATCGACGTAACCCATAAACTGGTCAACGTCATCTTCCACGTCACCCTCAACCGGCGCAGCAAATTTGGGCAGATCGATATCGACGGCACAACGCCAGAGAAAACTGCACAGCTCAGTCACGATCTTCAAACATTTTGGGCGCGCCTGCACGGAGCGGCGATTCGACCAGGAAAGAACTATCGCCGCAAGACATTGACAAATGCTTCGCAATATCTGCAGAACAAGCTGGTCAAGCAGAGCTACTTGGGTGCGCATGTAAAACTGTTGGGTGCCGAGTACATCGCCGCCAGCAATTTCGCAAATATCCACTTTGACGTCGATCCGGGACCCATCACGAACGTGAAGGTTGAGGGTGCGCACTTGTGGAGCTGGACGCGCAAATCTCTGTTGCCCGTGTACCAGGGCGTCGGGGTCGATGATGAAGTTGCGCAGGAAGGCAATCGGTATCTGATCTCTTACTTTCAGTCGAAAGGCTATTTCGACGCGAAGGTGATATCACATTTTCAGAAATCCGCTATCGGCGATACCATCCTGTATCAGATTGAGAAAGGAGAAAAACATAAGGTGGATGCGGTGCGCCTGACAGGAAATCAACCTGGGAGCACGCCGAGGTTGATGCCTTTTGTCACCGTGAAGAAGGCCCAGTTTCTATCGCGCGGCAAGTACAGTGAATCCCTGGTCCGCAGCAGCACAAACAATCTCACCAACGTATACAAGTCAGAAGGATTCAGCGAAGTCATAATAACTCCCGCTGTGGCGAATAACGGGAAGAATGTTCGGGTCATATTTCACATTCAGCCCGGCCCTCGCGACGTGGTCAACTCCCTGTATATAGACGGCGCCAAGACTTTGACAGAGGCCCAGTTTGCGCCCGAAGGCCTGCGACTCGCCCCCGGCAAGCCTTACTCTCAAAGACTCGTTCAGACGGACCGGAACAACATTCTCGCCCGATATCTGGAGCTAGGCTATCTGACTGCGACGTTTCGTGAGACCGCGAAATCTGTTTCGAAAGACGATCCGCATCGCATCGATGTTACGTACCGCATCTATGAGGGACCCCAAGTCTTCACCGCCGACATTCTCACCTTGGGACGGAAACATACGCAGCAGCGTCTCATCAATCGAGATATCGCTTCTATCCAGCCGAAGCAGCCTTTGACGGAAACACAACTTCTCACCTCGGAAAGCACACTCTACAACAATACGGGTGTCTTCGACTGGGCGGAAGTCGATCCCAGGCGACAGATTACAACACAGACAAAAGAAGATGTGCTCGTCAAGGTGCATGAGGCGAAGAGAAATCAGATCACATATGGTTTTGGTTTCGAGCTGGTAAATCGCGGTGGAAATATTCCCAGCGGTACAGTCGCGATTCCCAATCTTCCACCCATCGGTTTACCCTCAAACTTTACGACCAGCCAGAAAACGTATTACGGTCCGCGCGCAACTTTTGAGTACACGCGAAACAACATGCGCGGCAAGGGAGAGTCCCTGTCCTTAACCGCATTCGCCGGCAGACTGGACCAGCGCGGGGGTGCATACTACATTGACCCTAATTTCTTGTGGTCGAAATGGACCTCGACCGTGGCGCTGACTGTTGAGCACGATGGCGAGAATCCGATCTTCTCATCGCAGCAGGAAATAGCCAGTTACCAAATCCAGCGCCCGCTCGATAAAACCAAGAAAAACATTTTTTTTCTGAGATACAGTTTCAGTCAAACCGACTTGACCAATATCCTCATTCCGGAACTGGTGCCAACGGAAGATCAGCATATACGTCTGTCGACAGTTTCCGCCAGCATCACACACGATACCCGAGACAATCCCATCGATGCTCACAAGGGCTTACTTCAAAGCGAAGAACTCGACTTCAATTCGACGAAGCTGGGTTCGAATGTTGATTTTGCAAAGCTAACGATGCAAACTGCCTATTTCAAAAAGATCCTGCACAACATCATTTGGGCCAACAGCATTCGCATCGGATTGGCGCAACCGTTTGCCAGCAGTTTTGTTCCGCTGAGCGAAGCGTTTTTCAGCGGAGGGGGAAGCACCTTGCGAGGCTTTCCTCTGGACAGCGCCGGGCCCCAGCGACCCGTAGAGGTCTGCAGCACCGGCTCATCTACTGCCTGTACCTATATTCAAGTACCGAGCGGAGGCAACGAGCTCCTGATCCTCAATTCAGAGTTTCGCATTCCGCTACCGATCAAGAAAAACCTGGGCATGGCTGTTTTTTATGATGGTGGCAACGTATTTCCTAGCGTCGGCTTCCATGACTTTACATCGCTGTATTCGAACAACGTCGGCGCAGGCTTGCGATACGCCACGCCCGTCGGCCCGATTCGCATCGATGTTGGGCGCAATCTAAATCCGGTGTCTGGAATTTCAGCAACTCAATATTTCATCAGTATCGGACAAGCTTTCTGATAAGGACCACAGTGACTTCTCGATCACTTTTTCCAGAACCCGGCAACGACATGAAACAACGCAGGTTGTGGAGGAGAGGTCTGCTATGGATCACGGGCGGCATCGGATTTGTTCTCCTATTGCTGGTGGTTGGAGTCGGCGCGCTGCTGCACAATGGTCGCTTCCACCAATACTTGCTGCATAAGGCCGACCAAGTTGCGAGCGAGCGACTTGGGACTCGCGTCACGCTGCAGAATTTCTCGATTCGCCTTGCCAATTTAAGTGTGGACCTATATGGATTGACCATCGATGGCGCTCCCCCGTATTCGACTCCACCGTTGTTGCAGGTGCGGCACATTGCGCTCGACTTTCGTGTTGTCTCGGTCTGGCACCGGAAGTGGTATTTCGACCACATCCGCGCCGACAATCCGGTGGTGCGGATACGGACCGATGCCCGTGGGATTTCCAACCTGCCCACTCTGAAAAGTACAGGCAGCACCCACGCTAATATTTTTGAGCTGGGTATTCGTCATGCATCGCTGCATCACGGAGAACTGTATGCCAACGACAAGAAAATTCCTCTCGACGCCGAACTGCGCGACGTAGACTTTTCCTCCTCGTTCGATAGCGGGAAACGGACATATTCGGGGTCACTCAGTTATCGCGACGGCCAAATGCGGTTTGGCTCGTTCAATTCGATCCGTCATAACCTCCAGGCTCAATTTACAGCTACTGCGAACACCTTCGATCTGACAAACATGAAGATCGACAGCGGATCCTCTCAATTCGGAATGACAGCGACACTCAGCAACTATGACGACCCAACCATCAACGCACACTACAATGCAGTGCTCGACGGCACCGCAGTCCGACAAGTCCTCAAGAATCATTCGATCCCTTCCGGTAGCGTCGTCACCAGTGGTTCCGTTCAATATCAGCACTCTTTGCGCCTACCATTGCTTGACTCGCTGACCGTCGAAGGTTCACTGACGAGCCGTCAACTCGACGTGCGCGAGAAGCAGATTCGAACTCAGGTACGCAATGTTGCCACGCACTACTCACTCAAGAATGGAAGCTTGAGCTTCCAGCATGTCCGCGCAGCGCTGCTCAGCGGTGTAGCCGATGGCGACGTGGTCATCCACGACATTAGCGGCAACTCACTTGCATCGCTGAATGCCTCTCTGCACGGGATTTCGATGGCAAATGCGCAGCAACTCCTCGCGCGCTTCGCCGCCACAAAAGATGTGTCGCTCCGTGGAACATTGAACGGCACCGTCCAGGCAAAATGGGGGCGAAGTCTCGATAACCTGACAGTTCAAACGACTCTTGCGATCCGCGGAGATATTTCCAATGTTCATGCGGAACAACTCAATTTAAGCGCGCTCCCCATCTCAGGAGTGATCCGTGGCACGTACAGCGCTGCGAATCAACAGATCAACCTGACCAACAGTTATCTCCAGATGCCGCAGACCTCTCTTACGATGAATGGCACCGTTAGCCAGCGATCCAGTCTGGCGGTCCATTTCCAATCCAGTGACCTGGCGGAACTTGAATCGCTCGCCGATGCTTTCCGTCCGGGCATCGGAGGCAAATCCAGCAAGCTCGGGTTAGCCGGAACAGTCTCGTTCGACGGAACGATCAAAGGATCCGCTTCCGAGCCTCATGTTGCTGGTCAGCTTGCTGGTTCCAATCTTCGATTCCGTGGGAATCAGTGGCGATCGCTACGGACAAGTGTGGAAGCGAGCCCATCGCTGGTAAGCTTGCAGCATGGAATCCTAGTTCCAGAGCCCCATGGAACCGTTAATTTCTCAGGCAGTGTTGCGCTCAACAATTGGTCGTTCACAAGGCAGAATCCAATTCAGGTTGAACTCAACGCCAGTCAACTCGACCTGGTTGACCTAACCAGGCTCGTCAATTCAGGCTTGCCCGTAGATGGGACGCTGGCGGCAAACATACATATCCACGGGACTGCTCTAAGCCCGATTGGCCACGGAAACATCACTCTGACGCGTGCAAAGATTTACCAGCAGCCGATCCGCTCCGCAAATTTGAATTTCAGTGGATCCGATGGGCAGGTGAAAGGCAATCTCTCTGCCCGCGTCGCTTCCGGCACCGTGCAAACCGCATTTAGCTTCCGTCCGGAACAAAAGAGCTTTGCCGCGAAACTATCGGCGACCGGTATTGCGTTGGCGCAGCTTGAAATTCTCCAAGCCCACAACATTGATGCAAACGGTACCGTCAATCTGAGTGCAAATGGCGAAGGACTGATAAGTAATCCGCAGTTCAACGCGACTGTGCAGACGTCGAAGCTGGAAGTCAGTCACCAGGCGATCGATAAATTGGAATTGCAGGCTTCCGTCGCAAATCATGTTGCCACAGCGGATCTCAACTCTCAGGCAATCCACAGCTCGATACGGGCACACGCAAACATCAACCTCACAGGCGACTACTTTGCAGATGCAACCCTGGATACGCAATCGATCCCGTTACAGCCCTTGCTCGCCACGTATGCGCCGGAACAGGCCTCTAACTTCGGCGGGGCGACGGAAGTCCATGCGACGCTGCAGGGTCCGCTGAAAGATTGGAAGCAACGAGAGATTCACGCAACGCTACCCGAACTAAAAGTGAACTATGGCAATTCAGTCCAGCTTGCCGCAGCCTCTCCCATTCATATTGACTATACCCATGGCTTGATTGCGCTCCAGAGAGCTTCCATCCGCGGGACTGACACAGATTTGCAGATCCAGGGAACCATCCCGACAGTCGGCAATCGTCCCATCCAACTGCTGCTTCTTGGAACGATGAACCTGCAAATCGCGCAACTTCTTGACCCCGATTACAAAAGCTCCGGGCAATTGCGATTCAATATCAATTCCTATGGAGCAAGAACCGATCCAAACATCGAAGGAGAAGTCGATGTGGTTGACGCCAGCTTTTACGGCGGTGGCCTGCCGCTCGGTCTCCAACACGGCAACGGAGTCTTAACCCTGACGAAGAATCGCCTCAACATCAAAGCGTTTAAGGCCAATTCCGGTGGCGGCACGGTGACCGCGCAAGGAGGAGTTACATTCCGCCCGTCGATTCATTTCGATCTGGGAATCTCCGCCAAAGACATCCGCATGCTCTATCCCCAAGGCGTTCGCGAGCAGTTAGCAGGTGACATTCGCCTGGTGGGAAATATTGACAACGCCGTTCTCGGCGGTCGCGTGCAAATTGAGAATTTGTCGTTCACACCCGACTTCGATTTAGCCAGCTTCACCGGCCAGCTCTCTGGAGGCATAGCTCCCCCGCCATCGCAAGGGTTTGCGCAAAATACCCGATTGAACATTGCGATTAGCTCCCTCAATAACTTGAACCTGGTTAGCCGCACCCTGAGCGTGAACGGAACCGCCAACTTGCAAGTGCGCGGCACCGTCGCCCAGCCGGTGATTCTGGGCCGCGTCAATCTTACGAATGGAGACGTGATCTTCAACGGCAATCGGTTTACCGTCAGCGGAGGGACCGTTCAGTTCGTCAATCCGGCCGAGACGCAGCCCGTAGTCAACCTTGCCTTGAACACGACCATCCAGCAGTACAACATTCATTTGCGCTTCAACGGTCCTGTAGATCAATTGCGCACCAACTACACTTCAGATCCATCGCTACCGGCCGCCGACATCATTAACTTGCTCGCCTTTGGCGAGACAACCGAAGCCAGCGCCGCCGGTCCGGCGACACCGACCAATCAAGCTGCGATGGGTCTGGTCGCTTCTCAGGTCAGTAGTCAAATCACCAGCCGCGTGGCAAAAATTGCGGGCATCTCCCAGCTCTCCATCAATCCCGTGTTAGCCGGCGGCAGCATACAGGGACCGTCCGGCGCCGTTGTCACCATTCAGCAAAGGGTGACTGGCAATCTCTTTGTCACATTCTCTACGAACGTCGCCACCACGCAGAATCAGGTGATCATGGGACAGTATAATATATCGCCCCGAGTGTCTTTCAGTGTGACCCGCGACCAGAACGGCGGAGTGGCGTTCGATACCCTCTTCAAGAGAAACTGGTAGGTAAAACGGTGCGACGGCTACATCCATTCTTCCCATAGAAAGCTTGTCTTCCGACGCGCTTCCAAGGTTTTATAGGGTGATCCAACCCGCTCGAATTGCCAGCAGCGAAGTGGTTGCAATCACCGCCCATAGGCACACACCCTGGAGAAATGGACGGACGCCCACGCGACGAATTGTATTTTTCGATAGCCCTGTGCCGATCAAAAAGAGTACGACTGTAAGCCCAATTTGACCCAGGTGACTCATCACCGAATAGGCCTTCGCACCCGCGGGAAGATATGTCTTCGCCACCGCCGCCAGGCAGAAGAGCAGAATGAACCATGGCCACTTGATGCGCGTTTTGCTTTTGCTGGCATAGGCGGTCACCATCGACACTGGGATAATCCATAAAGCTCTTGCCAGCTTTACCGTTGTGCCAATCTGCAATGCCTGAGCTCCGTATTTCGCCGCTGCGCCCACCACCGAACTGGTATCGTGGATGGCCAATGCCGCCCACAGGCCAAACTGCGTCTGGCTCAAATGCAGTGCGAAGCCAATCGCGGGAAAAAGCAGAAGGGCCACGGAGTTGAGAATGAACACCGTCCCCAGCGACATCGCCATTTCCTCTTCATCCGGCCGGGTAATCGACGAGATCGCGGCAATCGCGCTCCCTCCGCAAATGGCCGTACCCGCAGTGATCAGAAACGAGGCTTTCTTCGTTACCCCAAGCAGGCGGCCGAGGGCCCAGCCCAGCAACATGGCCACGGAAATACTGATCGCGGTATAGATAAATCCTGCGCGACCGGCGTGAATTACCTGCCGCAAGTTCATCCCGAAGCCCAATGCGACCACTGCGGCCTGCAATAGAAAGTGAGACAGGTTCCTGCTGTCCATGTGATAAGGATGAGGGAAGGTAAATCCATAGGCGATACCAGCTATTAAGGCGACTGCTGGAGATACGATTCCGCTTGCAGTCAGGATCAACCCAATAAAGAAGATGGTTTTCGAATTCAACGATTTCAACGGTTCCTCCACTCTTTAGTCTCGCGGTGCCAGAGATGCAAGTCCAAGAGGAAGTTCTTATCGCGAATCGCTCCAACTTATACCCGCGCCTTCGATCGGCACATCGCGAAATCGGCTTGACTGGCAACATTCTGCGACAATCGTGAGAATGACTCGTACGTTGCCTTCAGCGAGTCCAATGGGGATGAGGCGGGCTCAGCTCCGCCTGAATGAGTTGACCTTGCGATGGAGAATTCTCGCTTCAAAGTCTTTCGAATCGTGGCGCAGCATTTGAACTTCAGCCGGGCTGCGGAAGAACTTTCTCTTTCCCAGCCCGCCGTCACACAGCAGATCAAAGCCCTCGAAGAGGAATATGGGGTTCCCCTTTTCGATCGAAGCGGTGGTCGAATCACCTTGACAGCGGCTGGCAACGCCTTAGTTCCCTTTGCCAACAAGTTGAAAGCGATCTCTGACGAAGCGTACGAAGCCGTAGTCGGAACCGGTCGCCATCCGGCCGGCAGCCTCGCACTCGGTGCAT
Source organism: Acidobacteriota bacterium (assembly GCA_021778815.1). Lineage (GTDB taxonomy): Bacteria > Acidobacteriota > Terriglobia > Terriglobales > Acidobacteriaceae > JAKAAZ01. Next base: position 12,467 of record JAJYBW010000024.1, read on the forward strand.
CGCAAACCATTGGACAATACCTTCTGCCGCAGCTGGTGGCCGCATTCCTCCGCGAAAATCCACGCATTTCAATCACCGCGATCAGTGGGAATACGGATGAAATGCTCAGAGCCCTCACTGCCGGACGGATCCAGTTGGCGTTGGTGGAAGGCCCCGGGTTACGCAAAGATGTCCATATCGAACCGTACATGGAGGACCACATGGTTCTGGTCGTACCGGCAAGCCATGAGTGGGCCGACCACGAGATCGAAATCAATCAGCTGAAACAAGAACACCTGCTGATGCGAGAATTCGGATCGGGATCACGCCGAGTCTTGGAAGCTGCATTATCGAAAGCCGGCCTCAGAAAAAAGGATCTGAAAACGACCATGGAACTCGATTCCACCGAAGCACTGCTCAGTGCCGTAGAAGCCGGCCTGGGTGTCACCTTCGTGTCGCGCTGGGCGGTGCGCAATCAGCTCGCACTGGGCACACTTCGGCTCGCGCGCGTCAGAAAACTCCGCCTATCTAGAATGTTTTCTATCGCATACCAGCTGGGACCGGAACCAACTGGAAATGCAGGCGCCTTCCGTCGCTTTATGCTCCACCGCTCGACGGAACTGCTTCCCCGGGTGACTGGGAAGGCCCGAAGAAAGGGCTGAAAGTGCCCGAAATCTGGCCAATCGATCGAATCACCAGGTTCTCGAACCATACTGAATAGCTACCCTTGGAACCCAATTCCCCGCCGACACCCCAATCCGCCCCAAAAAGGAATGCGAAGGAAAAACGTCGATTATTTTCCTTAAAAGGGTATGATTCGTAATGGAACGGGTTATACTCGCAATTATCTTGCACGGCGTTTCCCGCCCGAACAAGATTCGCGACCCTTGAAGTCTTGCCCTCCGCTGCATCACCCCCCACGGAGGATTTTGTTCGATTCGAACACCGCAATTGATTCTTCTCCCTTGGCGATAGACAGTGACGCTTAGCCGGTATGGGTAAGTTGTCGGATGCACGTTGCCAGCTCAAATTGCCCTTTTCGATAGAGAGGAACGAAACCTGTGAAGAGCAGTTGGATTCGGCGGAGCGGGACCATTCCCGCCACTTGTATTGCTTGCGGACTTCTATCGATCTCCTGGTTCCTTGGTCCTGCCAAGGCTGAGGCTCAGATGAAGGCATTGCAGATACAAATCGACCCTGCGGACGGAACTTATAAGATCGGCGCTGCAGGTAACAGTTCATTCGTTCTGCAAGCAGGCGTCGCTGCTCAGGTCAATGGCCACTGGTTGCAGGCCAAAGATTATCCAAAGCACGCAACCGCCGAATCCAGCATTGCGGATGACATGGGAACTGCTCACGAGTGGGTGGTGACATTTTCAGGTTTAGCTGGCCAGCCCGATCTGGTCTATCGCCTGCGAGCGTATCCCGACAAGCCCTTTGCAGACATTCAGCTCCTCGTTCGAAATACCACTGGAAAGCAGATCGATGTGGAGTCAATTCGCCCGATTGCGGCACTCGGGAATTCAATCCTCAACTTGAATGGAGCTTCCGCGGACGATCGCATTCTTTCCGATAGCTTCAGTGAGGATCGTCCGAATATTACGATTCACGATCTGGGCGACGACACGATGTATCGTGGTGTGGGCAGCCAGCTGGTCTATAACCGCCAGAGCCACGAAAGCTTTTTCGCCGGCGCGTTGACTTCCGATCGCTTCCTGACCATCCTTCGGATTCACCTCGACAAGAAAAATCCCACAAAACAGATCGCGGCGTATGAAGCGGACTCCACCGGCACCACTGAGATGGAAACCGATGAGTGGGGCTCGCTGCACGGAGCCAAGCCGGAAGATGAAATCAAGTTGCAGACGCCACTCGCGGCGGGCTCTGAACTCGCCTCAGAAAAATTATTGCTCAGCGTGGCTCCTGACTACCACTACCAGCTGGACACCTATGGAACCCTGATCCGGCAACTGCATCATCCTCGCATCTCCGCACCGACTCCCATGGGTTGGTGGAGCTGGACCGCGTACTATTTCGGCCTGAATTCTGGGACTGCACTCACCAACGCGCAGTGGGAAGCGCAGCATTTGGAGTCGCTTGGCTACGACTTCTTTCACATTGACGAGGGCTACCAGTACGCGCGTGGCGAATACAGCACGCCAAATTCAACTCTGTTCCCCAATGGACTTGTCGGTATGGAACAGAAGGTCACGAACCTCGGCCTGGTTCCGGGAATCTGGACCGCCCCTTTTGAAGTTTCTGTGCGCTCATGGGTGTATCAGAATCATCCCGACTGGCTGGTGCACAACGCGAAGGGTGAACCCATCCATATCGGCTGGGTGACGGATCATAACGACCCTCTTTACGTACTTGACAGCACCAATCCCGGAGCCCAGGAATACCTGCGGAAGACCTATCAAACCCTGGCTCGCGGCTGGGGAATTCGTTACATCAAGATGGACTTTATGGACGACACCGCGATTGAGGGCAATTACTACCGCCCCAACACCTCCGCACTGCAGGCGCAGCGGATCGGCTTGGGAATCATTCGCGAGGCGGTTGGAAGTGATGTTCTGCTCGACAAAGACGGCAGCGTGATGCTCAATCCTGTCGGCTTTGTGGACTTCGGACGAATTTCTCAGGATACCGGCCACACCTTCGAAGCCAGCAGCGAAGCTGCTTCCGGAATTGCCGCTCGTTATTTCATGAACCGCAATTACTTTGTCGCCGACCCCGACGCATTTAGTGTCTCCCGGCAGACGGTGGATGATCAGTCGTGGCACAACTCAGTCAAGCCGCTCTCGCAAGATGAGGCTGCGGTTTCCATCGCTCTGGCTGCGGTGTCGGGAGGTATGTATGAAATTGGTGACGACTTGCCGACACTCGGATCGGAACCCGATCGGCTTGCCCTGGTGCAAAATCAGGATTTGATCGACATGGCGCGACTTGGCCATTCCTCCACGCCGTTGGACCTGATGTCGTACCTGCCAGAAGATCGTCAGCCAAGCGTCTTTCTCCTAAAGGAAAGCTCCCGACAAAACATTTTGACAATTTTCAATTGGACGGAAAAGGCGCGCACTCACACCGTCACGCTTGCCAGCCTGGGATTGGACGCAACCGGGTCGTATT
>JAJYBW010000025.1 GCA_021778815.1 Acidobacteriota bacterium
TTGAACTCCCAATAACCGTCCAGCCGCCCGCACGCCGTATACGCCAGGTCCAATGCGGCGGAACCGGCCCGGCGCACTCCATGCGAACGCAAGGTGAACTCATGATAAAAATGCACGTTAGGATTGCCGTGGCGTTTGCGGCTGGGAAATCCTGTCGCGATCAACGATTCAGCCAGCGTTTCTGTCGCGGAAACATGAATGGGTTTTCCGTTCAGCGTCGCGCCTTGTCCCTTTTCCGCCAGAAACATCTCGTCTCGCAGCGGATTGTAAATGACTGCCGCGACCAGTTCGCCATCGGCATGCGCCGCGGTTCCAGGAACGCGGCGCTCCAGCCCCATCGACACGCAGAATGCCGGAAAGCCGTGAGCGAAATTTGTGGTCCCATCGAGTGGATCGATATACCAGCGGTACTCGCATTCCATCCGCGACCGCGTGCCTTCTTCGCCGACGATGCCGTAATCCGGCCACTGGGCGCGCAGCCGCTCCACCAGCAGTTTTTCACTCTCACGGTCCGCGACCGTTACCAGGTCGACTTCGCCCTTATATTCAGTCGCCACACCATGTTCATAATGTTTGCGCAGCAAGGCTCCCGCAGCTCGCGCCATCTCTGAGGCCGGGCCGGCATGGGGCAAATTCTTATGGCTCATGCCAGTGAATCCTCGCTCGACTCCTCAACCTCAGACGCCTTGTCCCTGCGTGGCGTAGGCCGGCGAGCTTTTTCCGTGATTGTCAGAATCTGATGCTTATAGATAAAGAGATTGGGCTTGCCTTCCCGGGTCAGGCGAATCATGCGATCGTCAAAATACTCGATCCAGCCATGCAGCGCTTCGCCATCCCGCAATTGCACCACCACCGGCGTCTGGCGCTCGCTTAATGTGCGCAGGTACATCGCTTCCTGCCCGGTTTCCATTTGCGGATGATGAGATTTCTGCTTGCGTCGACCGCTGCCAGGAGTGTTCACACACGAAGTATATCGCGCCTAACGTGTGCCCTCGGCATAATAGCCCGTGCGGTATTGCAAGCGATAGGCATGGCTCATTGTTGGATTGGTCAGGCGCAACTGAATGCTGCGAAGGCCTGCGCCGGCTGTGGAGTCCTTCGTCGGATAGTAGCCCAGCACATACTCCGATCGAAGCCACAGCGAGAGCCGCGTCATCGCATCTTGTAATGGAGTCGCACCGTCAGCATAAAAATATTGGCCGCCGGTATCGCGAGCCAGTTGAATCAGCGCATGTTCCCCGCCAAGATCACGACCCGCATTCGCACCGATCGGCACCAGGATGATGCTTTCAATGCTGGCCTGCGCCCGCAGCGCCGCCGTTCGCGCCTGGTCATAATCCACCCCAGCCACACTGTTCGATCCGTCACTGATCACTACGATCACTTTGCGCCCAGAGTGGGATGCAAGTTCGTTCGCGGCCTGCGCAATCGCGGCGTAGAGAGCCGTGGGTCCATCGCCGTGCAGGGCGCGCAGCCCATGATCAAGCTCATGCAGATTCCCTGTGAACGGAACTACCTGGGTTACCTCGCCGGCAAACCCCAGCAGTTCCACGCGGTCGTAGCGACCTAGTAAAGACGAGGCCAAGTCAGCGGCAGCTTGCCTGGCAAAGGGCAGGTCTTTGCGATCGCTCACACTAGTATCGATGGCCAGCACCATGGAAAGCGGGTGAACGGCGGTTGCTTGAAATACGCGGATCGTTTCCCGATGGCCGTCTTCCAACAGCGAAAAATCGTCTCGATGCAGTCCGGTCACCGGTCGACCTTGCCGATCCACTACGCTCACCGGAACATTGACCAGGTTCACCTGAACCCGCATTGAATCGGATGGAGAGGCCGGCAATGCTACTGTCTGCGCGGTTACAGTGAAAGCTGTCGCGAGAACAGGCAAGACATAAAGAGCTGCTCGGCATCTCACGGCTTGTTCTCTGCCGCATCGTCGCCGGACTTGTGAACGGAAATCTCTTCTGGAAACGGCTCGCCGTCGGCCCAGACTGCGCCATCCTCGAACCATTCTTTTTTCCAGATGGGTACCGTCTTCTTCAGTGTGTCGATCATCCATCGGCAGGCCTCGAACGCCTGCGCACGATGGGCGGATGCCACCACGATCAGGACGCTGGTCTCGCCTATTTGGAGGCGCCCCAGCCGATGCACCAGCGCCACCCGTCGCACGCCAAAGCGGAACTGCGCCTCGCGCGCCAGGGCTTGCATCTGGCTCAGCGCCATGGCTTCATACGAAGCATAATCCAGAAACAACGTCCGCCGTCCGCGCGTGTTGTTGCGCACAATTCCGTCGAACACGACCACCGCACCGGCCTCGCCTTCCTTCACAGCTGCGACCAGTGTTTGGGCGTCGATGGGCTGGCGCTGCAAGCAAACCCAATCGGTTCCCTCAATTGACTCATCTTCCGGGGAACCACCACTTACCGGAGGCAACAGCGCAATTTCATCGCCTTCGCGCAACACCTGCGTGGGCAGGGCATATTCCCGGTTCACCGCAACTGCCAGCGAGCCTGCATAGTTTCCCAACTGCGGCGCTGCCTGAAAAAAACAGCGCAGAAATTCCGCCACCGTGGCCTGTTCCGGCAGCTCTACCATTTCCTTCTCTCGCGTCCGCAGGTCCTTTAAGGCACCAAATAGCAGTACATGCACGTGCATGGATTTAGCTTATCCGGTCGGGCGCGTTTTCTGGCAACAACGGCAGCTCCGTCTCTCCGGGATACCAAAGTCGCGTTCCTTCCACCCGCGCAAAAGGTGTCAGCTTGTGCGGCTTGCGGTGCGACTTCCCTGTCGCCGAGACAAAAATATCCTCGACAGCATGTCCGCGAACCAGCAGCGCGTCCCCTATCAGTGACCGATGACATCGCCACGGCACCGCCTCCGAACACATGATTGCAGTCGCGCACTTCTTATCCAGGTCAATGAACTCTTGCAGTGCTTCCTGGAAAGCTTCAGTCTGCATATAGTCGGCGTAGCCGCGAAAGCTGGCATTCCGCCACCCAGTATTGATCGAATCTTTCCGGACTTTACGCAGCCCACCCAGCGACCGCATCCAGCGATATTCAATGCCAGCGGAATGCAACGAAGCCGACAACGCCTCCATGCCGAATTGAGGATTATGCCGCGATTGCGGAATCGTCCGCACATCGACAAGAAGGGTGACGCCATTGTCCTGCAAGGCGCCAAGAAACAGCTCAATCGCAAGCGTGGAGTGGCCGATGGTCAACATAAACATGAACCGCGCAAAAAAAATCTGGCGAGGAGCTCGCGCCCCCACGCCAGACGGTGGAAATCGTTCGACTTATGCGTGCGCCGCTTCCGGCACTTGCGTGACCGGCGGCTCCTGCTGGATCACTTCCTCCAGGACTCGCGGCTTCAATGCGTCCGGCAGCGCAATCGCCAGCACATCTTCAATGCGTCGCGCATAGTGAATCGTTACGCCCGCCAGCTGTTCCGGCAACAGGTCCTCTTCCACATTCAACCGGTTTTCTTCCGGCAGAATGATGTCGCGAACTCCGGCCCGACGAGCCGCAAGGAACTTCTCCTTGATTCCGCCGACCGGCAGCACGTTGCCGCTGAGCGTAATCTCACCCGTCATCGCGGTCAGCGGACGAATGATGGTGTCCGTCATCAGCGAGACCAGCGTGGTTGCCAGGGTCACGCCCGCCGAGGGACCATCCTTCGGAATCGCTCCCGCCGGAATGTGAATATGCAGGTCGACTTCCGTGTTGAAGTCCTCTTTCAGGCTCAGCAGTTTCGCGTTGGAGCGGACCCAGGTGAGTGCGGCCTGCATGGATTCCTGCATCACCTCGCCGATCTGCCCGGTCATCGTGAACCCGCCTTTGCCCTTCATGCGGCTGGCTTCAATAAATAGAATGTCGCCTCCCGCCGGAGTCCAGGCCAGCCCCACGGCAACCCCGGGCCGCTTGGTGCGCTCGGCAATTTCCGTATCCACGCGCACCTTGATGCCGCCCAGAAATTCCTGGATCACCGCCGGTGTGACGACCAGTTTGTCTGTCAGTCCTTCGGCAATCCGACGCGCCTGCTTGCGGCAGACAGTGCCAATCCACTGCTCCAGCTTGCGCACGCCCGCCTCATGCGTGTAGTGACGCACCATGCTGCGAACAGCCGCTTCAGGAAATTCAATGTCTTTTTCCTCGATACCGTTTTCCTTGATTTGCCGAGGAATCAGATATCGAAACGCAATGTGCACCTTCTCATCTTCCGTGTAGCCGGTCAGCTCGATAATCTCCATGCGATCCCGCAACGGCTCTGGAATTGGATCCAGCATGTTTGCCGTGCAAATGAACAACACCTTCGAAAGATCGAACGGGACGTCCAGATAGTTGTCGCGGAAGCTGAAATTCTGCTCCGGATCCAACGTCTCCAACAACGCGGACGATGGATCGCCGCGGAAATCTCTGCCGAGCTTGTCAACCTCATCCAGCATGAATACGGGATCGTTTGTTTCCGCTCGCCGTAAGGACTGCATGATCTGGCCCGGCATGGCACCGATGTAAGTGCGCCGATGTCCGCGGATTTCCGCTTCATCATGCATGCCGCCGAGTGAAATCCGCTGGAATTTGCGACCTAATGCCCGCGCGATACTGCGTCCCAGCGAAGTTTTTCCTACGCCCGGAGGCCCGACAAAACACAGGATTGGCCCCTTCATGTCCGGCTTCAGGCGGCGCACCGCCAGGTAATCCAGGATGCGCTCCTTCACCTTCTTCAGGTCGTAGTGATCCTCATCCAGAATCTCCTTCGCCCTGGCAATATCGACTTCGCTTCCCGAGGATTTGGTCCACGGCAACACCACCAGCCACTCGATGTAGTTGCGCGTGATCGAGTAATCCGGCGCCATGGGAGACATCCGCGACAGGCGGTTCAGCTCTTTCAAGCCTTCTTTCTTCACCGCTTCCGGCATGCCTGCGGCTTCCAGTTTTTCGCGCAGCTCTTCGATGTCCTTTTGGCCTTCGTCGAGCTCGCCCAGCTCCTTCTGGATCGCCTTCATCTGCTCGCGCAGGTAATAATCCCGTTGCGACTGTTGCACCTGGTCCTGCACTTCAGACTGGATCTTATTGCGCAGTTGCTGCACTTCCAGTTCCTTGGCCAGATGCCGGTTCATGCGCGTCATGCGAGCCATGACATCAGGCGTTTCCAGCAGCTCCTGCTTATCGATCGTCGAAAGAATCGGCAGCGAAGACGCGATAAAGTCGACTAGCCGCCCGGGCTCGTCGATGTTCAACGCGATCGTCTGCAGTTCATCCGACAGGGTCGGAGATGCGGTCACAATGTGCTGAAACTGCGCCAGAATATTGCGCTGCAAAGCCTCCGCCTCCGGGCTTTTTTCCGGATCGACATCATCAATCACTTCAACCGCCGATTTCATGTACGGCGTCGACTGATCGAAGTCCGTCAACTTCACCCGCTCTGTGCCTTCGGTAAACACGAACAGGCTCTGGTTGGGCATTTTCACCACTTTATGCACCGTCGCCAACGTTCCCACCGCATATAAATCCGCCGGCTGGGGAGTGTCCATTCGCGCTTCACGCTGCGCGACGACAATGATGGTCTTCTCTTCCCCTAACGACTGCACCAGTTGGATGGAGCTTTCCCGTCCTACCGTCAGCGGCAGCACCGCATGGGGAAATAGCACCGTATCTCGAACTGGCAGAACAGGATAGACCTGTTTCGAGCCATCCTTTTCGCGGCCTTTCCGCTCTCCAGGATGGATAACACTTAAGAAATCGCTGGACATTGAGTCTCCCTCTATCAACCTTTATGAATCTTAGACGCTCACAAGAGTCTTTGGTTGCAAAATTATTGTCGGCGGAGCAGCCGATTCAACGACGTGCGCATCCGCAAGTCGTCCACCTCACAATCGAATCTTCTCTCTATCGATTCGATGCAGGATTCAGGACCCGGTATCGTCCCAGCTCCTTTACTGTGGAACAGACTTTTCTCAGGTCAAAGAGTGCCTCATCCGCCTCCTTGCTTCCCGGTATCGTCACATCGGCGTAAAACATATACTCCCAAGGCCGCCCGGTCATAGGCCGCGACTCAATCTTGGTCAGATTCAGTTGCCGCGCGGCAAACGTGTTCAGCGCGTGCAGCAATGCGCCCGGCTGATTCTCCAGCACGAAGGCCACCGATAACTTGGTTGGCGCGGCTTCAGTGGCGACAGAACCAAGCCGGCGAATCAACCAGAAGCGAGTGTAACTCTCTTCCCGATCCTCGATGCCTTCCTGCAGAATGCTGGCGCCGTATTGCCGCGCCGCCTGTTTGCTGCCGATAGCGGCCAGCTGGTTTTGCCCCGTTTCGGCAACGTGTCGCACGGCGCCCGCCGTATCGTAAAAAGCAATCGCCTCCAGCTGAGGATGCGCCGCAAAAAATCCTTTGCACTGCGCCAGCGCCACGGGATGCGACAACACCTGTCGCACCGTTTCCATCATCACACCTCGCGCCGCCATCAGATTGTGGCGGATTCGCATTTCCAGTTCACGCTCCACAACAAACTCATGCGCGAAAAACAGATCGTAAAAATCCATCACCGATCCCGCCAGGCTATTCTCCACCGGAATCACTGCTGCATCGACGCGGCCGCTATCCAGCGCTTGCAGTACCGCGCCAGCCGCAGCGCACGGCACAATCGCTCCCTCCGGAAGCAATGTCAGACTCGCTTCATGACTAAAGGAACCAAGCTCGCCCTGGATTGCAACTTGCATCCAACCTCCTGACACGACTGCACTACACGAAATTTTCGCAACTGCGGCAACCTTCTTTCCGCTTACGCGCAACTTATCACAGGTACCGGCTTCGACTGTAAGGAGACGAAACGAATGTTGTGGACCATCTTTGTAATCCTTCTAATCTTGTGGCTGCTCGGATTCATCGGCTTCCACGTACTCGGTGCGTATATCCACATTCTGCTTGTCATTGCACTGGTTGTTCTCATCTTTGCAATCATCGGCGGCAGACGCACTGTTGTTTAGCTCTTTCACCCCAGCAAGTGGAACGTCTTGCAACCATGCGAGGCGCTCCATTTCAACCTCTTCTTCCATCCGCCCCATTACCAATGCGAAACCGGCTGGGTGAAGCAAAAGCAAGGCAAAAGGAGTTACCCCCATGAATAAAGATCAAATCGCAGGAAAAGTCGATCAGGTTACAGGCAAAGTGAAACAGGGCGTCGGCGAAGCCGTCGGCAATGATAACCTCGCGAATCGCGGCGTGGCGGACCAGGTCAAGGGTGCTGCCAAGGAAACCTGGGGCAACGTGAAGGATGCGGCCAATAAGAGCCACGAACAGCAGGCTCACGATACACGCGAAAATATTTCCCGCAAAGTGGAGGATACAAAAAATCGCGTCAATGACAAGATCGATGCCATCAAGGAACACCATCGCATGAACGATGCTTCCAATCGCACTGCCTGATCGTCCGAGTGTTACTGGATAGATGTAACCTCTACTGAATCCATACACTGCTATTGGAAACGCCCTCAGGGCTCTCTCTCCGGGGGCGTTTCACCTGCAGCCAACTATTTTCGAAACAGCAGGTCAGTCGCAACCGACAGAAAAAATACAAACGAGATAATTCCGTTCATCGTAAAAAATGCCGCGTTCAGGCGCCGCAGATCCTTCGGCGAAACCAGCTGGTGTTCGTAGATCAACATCGCCGCCACCGCAACCACTCCCACAACGGTGATCCAACTCAGGTGGAAAAGAACGATCAACAGAACCAGTAAAAGCAACATGGTCACGTGCATGGCGCGCGCAATCCAAAACGCCGCCTGCAGTCCAAACGCCTGGGGAATGCTGTGCAGCCCGGCCTGCAGATCATGCTCGTAATCCTGGCAAGCATAGAGAACATCAAAGCCGCCCACCCAGAACAATACCGCCCCGGTCAGAACCACAATGCGCGGATCGAGTGACCCTCGCACCGCAATCCACGCTGCCGAAGGTGCGATCCCCAGTGCCAGCCCCAGCACCAGGTGCGACCAGTGGGTAAACCGCTTGGCATACGAGTAGAAGAGAATTACAGCCAGAGCTAATGGAGCCAGCTCCAGCGTTAGCCGATTCAGCCGGCTCGCTGCCACCAAAAAAACTGCCGCTGACACAATCGTGAATCCAATCGTGAATTGCGGGCTCAGCAATCCCGCCGGAATGGCCCGCGTGGCCGTCCGCGGATTCACGCGGTCAATCTCCGCATCCGCCCATCGATTAAAAGCCATCGCCGCCGACCGCGCCGCAATCATGCAGACGACGATCCAAAACAGCACCCGCCACGGAGGCAGCCCTCCCGCCGCCAGCATTGCTCCGGTCAGCGCAAACGGCAGGGCAAATACGGAGTGTTCCCACTTGATCATTTCCAATGTGGTGCCAAGACGACTGCTCATTCCTTGTGTCCCTTTTTCCATGGAGGCTGTACGCTTTCGTTGCCGAAACTCCATCTCCCAAGTGTAGAGCCTGGCTGCGACCGGATGACAGCCGGACATCGCCCCTCGGACCGCGCGATTTGCCGCATTTCAATGCGGATTCAAATCTTTCATTATCCGTCGCCGGTACAATTCAACAATGGATGCCGCCCACAGACACCGAAAACATTCGCTGAACCGAGTCACAATTCCTGCCACGAACTGAATCCGTGCTGCATCTAACTCCCAACCGGTTCAGATTTTCGATCCGGAAGAACAGCGCTTCTGCTGGCGGCAGACGAGCCGGACAGAACGCTTCAGCAGTCGGCAACGGCCGACCCAATGCAGCAGCAGTCATAACCACAAGAATGTAGCCCCTTTCGCAAACCCTGTCGAAGATCAAAAACGCAGTACCGAGCAGCAAGGAAAAAGCGAATTTGACCGTCAACAAAGAACCGCAGATCAATCCGTGGCTCATCGCGCTTTCGGTCATCTTGCCGACGTTCATGGAGGTGCTCGATACCTCCATTGCCTCGGTGGCGTTGCCCTATATCGCCGGAAGCCTGTCGGCCAGCACCAATGAAGCTACATGGGTGCTCACCAGCTATCTGGTGGCCAACGCGATCATTCTGCCGGTCAGCGGCTGGTTTGGGCAACGCTTCGGACGGAAACGCTTCCTGCTCACCTGCATCGTGATCTTTACCGTGAGTTCCTTCGCTTGCGGCGCATCCACCAGCCTGGCCATGATCCTGCTGGCTCGGGCCGTCCAGGGCGCAGGCGGCGGCGCGCTCCAGCCCATCTCCCAGGCAATCATGCTGGAAAGCTTTCCAGAGGAGAAGCGCGGCCAGGCCATGGCTCTTTATGGCCTGGGAGTGGTAGTCGCTCCTATTCTGGGCCCAACCCTGGGCGGCTATCTCACCGACGCCTATTCCTGGCGTTGGACCTTCTATATCAATATCCCGATCGGAATCCTGGCGTTCATCATGATTACGCGGTTCGTCCACGATCCGGAGTACATTCGCAACGCCAAGCCCGGTCCCCTGGATGGAATCGGACTGGGTTTGCTGGCCACCTGGCTGGCTTCGCTGCAAATTATTCTGGACAAGGGCCAGGAAGATGACTGGTTTGGCGCCACCTGGATTCGCTGGGCGACAGCCATCCTCATCGTCTCATTCGTCGCTTTCATCTGGCGCATGTTGAGCGAGAAAAGGCCACTGGTGAATCTGCGCGTCTTTCTCCATCGAAACTTCGCCCTCGGCTGCATTTTGATTGCGCTGTTTGGCGGATGTATCTATGGCCTGATCACGCTGCTCCCGCTGTTCTACCAAGAGGTAATGCTGTACCCGGCCTTTAATGCCGGCATTGCTGTTAGTCCGCGAGGGTTGGGGGCCATCGTGGCCATGCCAATCATCGGCATCCTCACGTCCAAAATGGATAATCGCTGGCTGATTGGCGGTGGTTTTTTGATCTTCGGTATCTGCGGCATCTGGTTTGGCGAGGTCAATCTTGCCATTTCCCCGTGGTCGTTTATATGGGCGATCATCTTAAGCGGATTTGGCTCCGGCATGGTCTTCGTGCCGTTGTCCACGACCACTGTCGCGGGATTATCCAACCAGGAAATGGGGAACGCCACCGGTCTCTACAACTTGCTACGCAACGTCGGCGGCAGCATCGGCATCTCGATTACCGATACGCTGCTGGCTCGCCACTCGCAACTGCACCAGGCCAATCTGGTCCAGAACCTGACACCCAGCAGCCGCATCTACCAGGAGCAGCTGAGCCAGGGGATCGGCTCGCTGGCGCCGAAGATAGGAAGTGCCTCGGCCAGCGCGGGCGCCTTGGGGCAAATTTACAGCTCCATGAATGTTCAGGCGCTGCTGCTGTCCTATGTCGACGACTTCCGCTACCTCGCGCTCGCGTCCTTTGCCTGCCTGCCTGTCGTTTTCATGTTGCGCAAGGCGATCAGACAAAAGGGTGCCATCGTACATGCGGATTAATATGCACCGCAACCCGCCGCACATCGCAAAAACTACGGCGCAACCTTCCCCATGGAAAGTTGCGCCGTTGAATTTCCTGCCCACCGGCGAACCGCCGCTCGAATCCCACCCTATTTCTTTTTGCTGTTTTCCTGATTCTCATTGCCGATGACCAGGTCATCCGTCACCTGGAAAACATTTGGCACCTGCATCGCACGCATATACGCCAGTTGTTTGTCCATCTGGCGATCCACGACCCCGTACAAGGTCACCCTGCCGTTCTGCACAGAGATGCGAATCGGACGCCACGGAACAATCGCGTACTGTTGCAGCGCCGGGTATCCGTAAATCGCGCGAAACGTCGCAATCCGGATTTGATCGTCGAATTGTGAGACCGGATCGATGCTGATCTTGTTGATCACTTCCTTCACGCCAGGTGTGTATTCCGCCAACGCAACTGCGGACTGCTGCGTCACCGGGCCAATCGCGTGCCCTCCGAGTACCACCACGCCGTTCTGCACGCTGACAGAAATTGCGTCGAACACCTCGCCATAACCGACCCGATCCATTTCGATCCGTTTCAACAAACCTCTTTGCAATACGTTATCTGGAATGGTTGGACCGCCGACGGCAATGTTGTCGCGCACGTCTTTGATGTCCTTGGTTTTCTTCGCCTTCTTGATCGCCTGGGCTTTATAGGCAAACAGGCTGACCTGGCCGGACAGCGTCGCCGTCCCATCCCGCACTATTACGCTCACGTCTTGAAAATTCTTACCCTTCAGCCGTTCTTTCACTTCGCGCGCCAGGGCCGCGTTGGAAGCTCCATTCTCGGCGGCCAATACCAATGTCGCTGGACGGACTAAAGCAGTCGTACCTATCCCTGCCATTCCCATCGAACAAACCGCAATCAACAGCCTGGAAACAACTGCATTGCTTCGCATGTATAAACTCCTCTTCTACCCTCTTCCACTCGCCGCCGCCTCCTTTTCAGGTCGCGGCTTTGATGTCGTGTAGTCTACGCCGCGAATCAACGTAACGGCCACTCTGTGCCTGCGGGAGGCTCAGGCTCACCCTACATAGACGTAACGGCTGGAAAAGAGTTGCGGGCTCGCCGCTCAAGCCCATGTTTTCAGTTTTACGGCGTCGGATTGCCGTTCAGGAATGCCCATATCGCTTCGTACGCACCCTGCGCTTCCCCTCCGGTGTCGGCTGTGCCAGGCACTCGACCGCCCATGCACCCCTTCCACCGCGACATATCCAATCTGAGGCCGCCTTGCGGATGGAATCCGTGGTTTCGCCCCCCGGCACCAGCCGAGCCTGCGCCGCGGCGTCCTTCACGATGGCCGCTGCCAACTTCATTCTGTCCGAACCTGCATCGCCAAATCCATTTCTTTATCTCACTTGTGGCGCCCGCGGATTTGCAGGTACATGCTAAAGACGTTCGCCTCGTCGCGGACCGCAATAATGGAAACGTTGCGGGTCAAATCCAACTGCCCCTGAATCAACTGCTCCGCGGTGCTGTTTACGTTGGTGGCAAAAGTAAACGTAAAGTTGCGCCCCACTTGCTGCTCAATCGTGACCCGGGCCGTGGAGTCGCCCAGTGTTCCCACAAAATTTGGATCGACGCGCACGCTGCCCACACCAAACAGCTTTTGCACACGGCTGCTGACCGCCGCATTCAGTGCACCTCCGAGCAGGGCTTCTGTGGTCAGATTCGCACCCGCCTGCTGCTGCTCTCCATACATTGCCGCCTGCTCATTTGTGCGTCCCAAAGCCAAAAGAGCCAACACGTCGGCCTGAGTCAGCGGAGGTTCCGATCGATAGGAAATTTCCAGCTTGTTCGGCGGCCCATGCAGGCTGATGATGATGTCGTAACTCTGCACTCGGGCCGACGCTTCCAGATCAATCTCTGGAGTAATGGACACCGGATTGGCGAAGATGATGTCGCCCTGCTGCAAACTGTATTTCGTTCCCGCGAAGGATGCTGAGCCCTCGGTAATATCAATCCGCCCCAACACGGATGGATTTTCCAGCGTGCCCCGAAGGCGCAGATTCACATCGCCCGCCAGCGACGCAAAGGAGTTCTGGAATCCCAGCTCCGGCGCCGATGTCACGTGAATGTCGAGGTGCACGCGATTGCTTGGCGAGGTCGGGTCGATCGGCGCAATTACTCCCCCACCCCCGGTTACCAGCGAGGCCAGATCCACATTGCTGTCGATCCCGAACCGCATCAGCACGACATTCCCGCTGACCAGTAGGCTGTCAAGGTTTCCCAGCAACCGTACCTTTGCATCCACGGAGCTTGAAACTCCTTTGGGATAGCGAATACGCACATGCTGCATGATCGCCGTCAGGTCGACGAAGACTCCGTTCTGGTAGCCGACGAAGCCGGTCACCTGCAAATCGCCGCCACCGGATGAGCCTTTCAACTGCTGCACCACCAGACGGTCCTGATCGAACGCCATGGTGCCGTTCATATCCGTCAGGCCATTGGTGACGTTGATCATGTGCACATTGATGTGGGTGAGTTCGGCGCGACCCTGCAAATTCGGTTTTTGCGCAGTCCCTCGCGCGTTCACCACAAATTTCACCTGGCCGGACGATTGAATATCCTTGTTCATCACGGAAGCCAGTGCGGCGTCGATCGTGCCCTCGGAATGCAGTCGTAAGGAATATCCACGCAACAGGTCGATCGTCCCGCCGGCTACAAAATCCATGTTCGTGCCCCGAATATGTACTTGGTTCAGTTGCAATTTCCCATCGCGCAACGATGCCTGCAACGGACCTTGCGAATGCATTGGAATACCACCGACCGTGCCGGTGAGCGTGCTCATGTTCGCGTCTGCCTGAATTTTGGAAGGATCAGCCAGCGGTCCAGACAGCGTAATGTTTCCCACCAGCGAAGACTGCGCATTGATATCGGAAGAACTCGCCATCCGCAATACAGGGCCAATGTTGAAGTTCGAAAATGCCAGCTGCACCTGTGCGGGATAGTCTCCGCTCAACTGAACCTGGGCACCCAGATCCATGTGCGCCTGAAAAAGCTCCGCGCGGGATGTCAGCGAAAGCGTTCCATGCTGCACATTGGCCGCCGCATGCAGCCGCCCCATGGATTGTCCGTTCAGCGTCAGGTTGTTGATATCCATTTCTCCGCTTGCCAGCGGATTCCGCAATGTTCCTTCCAAGTGTGCCAGGATGTCGACGCTTCCATCCGCCCGAAGTCGCGGATTTTCAAGCAGCTCAATTTTCGACAGCGCAAAGCCGTGTCCCGCCAACTCGCCTTGCAGCGCGCCGGATCGATCGTCGTATTGCATATCGCCGATCGCCACTCCACCGGCAGCGCCCAGGCGAATATGCGTGGCCTGCAGCAAATGTCCCTGCGCAGAAAGCACCATGTCCGCTGTGGTGATCGGCTGCCCGTAGGCAACCGTGTGGGTCATCAGTACCTGCCCGGAACCCTCCAGGTCATCCACGGTTCCCGCCACATGCGCGTGCGCTTCCAGAACTCCGGAAACTGGATACGAAGTCCCCGCAATCGACTGCAAGTCCGTCACCGAAACATGGGTCGCCTGCAGTGTCGCCGTCACCTGGGTGTGCTTGTTGTAGGTATAGGTGTCCGGCGCTGTCCGATCCGGAGATAGATCCAGGTCGGAATGAATCACAGCATCGCCGCGCACCAGTTCCCCATTGCGCAGAATCAGACGTGCCGGCGCGTACGAAATGTCGCCGTGAAACTGGTCCCATCGCAGTAACTCCGGCGGGGGCCGCGTATCCCCTGCCTTCTCCGCCTCACTCCGTGCCACAACCATCTCAAAGGGCCCGGAATCCATGTGACCCACCGCCTGCAACGCGAAGAAAGAGCCGTGAACATCACCATGAAACGTTACCGCGTCCAGCAACTGCAGCGGCAGCGCGTGTGGCGAGCCCGGTGGTGTCGCGCGCAGATCGGTAATGGTCAACAGCTGGTCGAACTCGCTCAGATCTCTTCCTACTACATCCAGCCGCAGCGCGCTATGCAGGTCCTTGTCCAGCAAATCCAGCGTGCCCACACCATGCACCTGGGTGGCGGGCGTATGCAAATTCGCGTCCTGAATCACCAGGTGGCGATGGTCCCCAAGATAATCGGCATGCGCTGGGCCGCTGACCGGCACCAGCCCCAGGGTGTTTCGCGGCACGCTCAGCATCAGGTCCCCATGCACGTCCAGGCCTTCTCCGTTGCCCGTCCACCGCACGGTCACTTTGCCCGAGGCCGCCGTGGTGAATCCAATATTCCATTCCGCTCGGGGTGCGGTTGCTTTCAGAATCAAAGGCAGCGTCACATTGGAAACCTGCGCGTCGATATCTGCCTGGATCGGCTGATATCGTTTCTCCTCTGTCTCGATCGGCTTTTTCTCAATCTTCCTGTGCAGTCGCTCCAGCAGTTCGCGCGGGCTCAGCCGACCACGCTCAGCCGCCGCCGGAACCGCCGCACGTTTCACCCCCGGAGCAATCACCGGCGCAGAGGGCCCCACGCAGTGCCGCAGCACCATGCTTCCTGAAATCTTTCCCTGGTCCTCCAGCACGGAGGAGAAATCCGTCAGCGAGCATTGATCGTCGTCCACTGTAACGTTGGTATGCACATCCACATTGCGCAAACGCAACCATGGCGCTTCCCATTCACCGGAGCGCAAGTCGACATGCCCAGACACAAGAAATTTTCCACCGGCCGCGCCGTGCGCTTCCATTGAAAGCTGGGCCTTCCCATTGCGCAGTTCATCTTCCCCGGTCATGGCGCCAATCTGGCGCGCGTCCACCGAGCCCCACACATTCGCCTTCCACCTGGGAGCGGAAAAGTCTCGCACCTCTCCGGTCGCCGTCAACCGCGAGTCGCCGGTCTGCAGATTCAGGCTGTCTATACGAATTGAATCGCCCGCCAGTTGCAGCTTCACCTGCAACCGGGAATGCGTCTCGGTCGAGTTCTTCAACCGAAACGTAATATTTTCGGTATTGAGCGTAGCCTGGTACGCGCGCTGCTCCGGCAGGTACCGCATCATCAACTGTATCGGTCCGGCCGCCAGTTCAAATGGAACTTTGCGGTCATTTACCAGCACCATGCCATCCTGAATTCTGGTCTTCTCA
>JAJYBW010000396.1 GCA_021778815.1 Acidobacteriota bacterium
GCCAATCGGGACCAGCAGCACATAGTACAGAAGGATTGTCAGCGAAGAAATCATGGAGCCACAGCGCGGCTCGCGCCACTGCGAAGAGCTTCCGGAAGTTTTTGATAGATTCCGTCGAAGCCGCCGTTAGAAAGAATGGCCACAACATCTCCCGACTTCAAATTTGCCACGAGGTAGGCGACGATCGCGGCCACGTCCGGCAACTGTCGCGCAGAATGCCCGCGGGATTCGAGCGCCTTCACAATGTGTTCCGGATGCAAAATCTGGTCGCCCGGAATATTTGTCGCCTGGTACACAGCGGCCATCACAATCTCATCCGCCAGCGAAAGACTCTCCGTCAGCTCCTGCTCAAAAACGTTGCGGCGCAGCGTGTTGGAGCGCGGCTCGATCACGGCCCACAGGCGCGACTCCGGATATCTTAGCCGCAATGCGCGCAGCGTTTCTCTTATCGCCGTTGGATGATGCGCGAAATCATCGATGACCGTCACACCGTTGATCTCTGCGATCACTTCCAGGCGTCGCTTAACGCTGCGAAAAGTTTGAAGCGCTCGCTGAATTGCTTCCGCGGGAACACCCTGACCCGCCGCCAACGCCGCCGCTGCTGTCGCGTTCAGCACATTGTGCTCGCCAATCATCGGCATCTCCACCTGCAGCCACCGCATTCCATTCCGCTCAATATACCAGCGGCTCAAGTCGCCCTGGATCGAAAGGTCCGCAATGCGCCAGTATGACTCGGCAGCGAACCCATACCGCTCGACAGCGCAAAAGGCACGCGAAACGCACTCGGTCACGTTTGCCGACCCATCGAAGGCAACAATCCGTCCCCGCTGGGGCACCAGATTGACGAGCCGCTTGAACGCCGTCTTCACCGACTCCAGATCCGCATAAATGTCGGCGTGGTCGAACTCGACGTGCGTAAGGATCAGCGCATCCGGAAAATAATGCAGAAACTTCGGTCCCTTGTCGAAGAAAGCCGTGTCGTACTCGTCGCCCTCCAGAACAAATGGCCGTGTTGGACGCAGCGCAAAACTGGAACCGAAGTTTTCCGCGATGCCGCCAATCAAAAATGATGGAGCCAGCGCCGAATTGTTGGTCGCAGCCGTCTCGTAGATCCACGCCAGCATGCTGGTCGTTGTAGTCTTGCCATGCGTGCCTGCGATGACGAGCGATTCTCGATCCACAAGAAATTCTTCATGAATCAACTGCGCCAGCGAGCGGAAAGGAATCCGCTGATCGAGTACATATTCCAGCTCCTCGTTGCCGCGCGAAATCGCATTGCCCACGATCACAAGATCGGGACGAGGCTCCAGATTGTCTCCAGAAAACGGCTGCGCAATCGGAATATGAAGCTGTTCCAGCAGGTCCGACATGGGCGGGTACGCAGCCTTGTCGGAGCCGGTGACACGCCACCCCTGAAGCTGCAACATTCCGGCCAGCGACGCCATGGCACTGCCGCAGATTCCAATCAAGTGGACATGCCGCGTCGGAGCCGTCTGTCCATTGCGGCGTGGCTGTTGGAATTCGCTCATCGTGATCCTTGCTGGCACATGACTGACGGCTCGAATCGCAGCGCCGGCGTATTCGTTAGGTCCAACTCACTTTCGACGCCGATCGGAACCGTAATGTTGCGTTCCAGCACGTGGCCGGAGCGCAGTCCAATCGCGACTGGGCCAGAAAAATCTGCCAGAACGCGCAACAAAACCGCATCCAGCAATTCATCTGCGTTTCCTGGCTGCACGCAATCGCGCATCGGCCCGAAAACGATGCCGCGCACGTCCGCAAGCTTTCCCGCCAGCCGCAGTTGCAGCAGCATGCGGTCAATTTGATACGGCTTGACGCCGATATCCTCAAGAAACAAGATCGTGCCCGCTGTTTGAATTTCGTACGGCGTCCCTAGCGAAGCAACGAGCATGGAGAGACATCCACCATAAAATTTGCCCTGCGCATGACCGGGTTTCAGGGTACGCAAGCCGGCCTCGGCCCCTAGTTGCCAGGGATGGTCCTGCGAGAGCGCCGCCTGCCAGCTGACGGTATCGAGCCCATTGGGTCGCGCGAAATCTCCAGCCGCCATCGGCCCATGAAACACCACCAGCCCCGTTTGATCGTGGATGTATGTTTCCAGGCTGGTGATGTCGCTGCAGGCTACAAAGATTTTTGGATTGCGCCGAATCAGTTCCAGATCAAGTCCGGGCAGCATTTCTGCCGATCCGTAACCGCCACGGTTACAAATGATCGCTTTGACGGAGGAATCGCTGAAGGCAGCGTGCAAATCTTCCAGCCGTTGCTCCGCTGTGCCGGCAGAATATTGTCCGTAGCGCGCAAGCGCATGGGTTCCCAACTGCGGCCGCAGGCCAAGCGCTCTCAAGGACTCCATCCCTGTATGTACCTTGTTGGGGTCGAACCAGCTGGCCGGAGAAATCAACCGGACGGCATCCCCCGCGCGCAGCGCTGCCGGAAGAACCGGCGCCGTATCCCGCCCTGTCGCTGGCGTGCTCATACCAGCAGGCACTCCCCTTCTGCGATGATTTCCGCCGGTCCCGTCAGCATCAGGCTCGACTCTTGATGCATCCACTCGACGGTCTGCGCACCGCCTTCCGCAACCACACTTAGCGTGCGAGCCGTGCCTCTCAGCTCCATACTTGCTGCTGCGGATGCGGACGAACCGGTGCCGGAGGAGAGAGTCGGCCCCACGCCTCGCTCAAAAATGCGGAACTCAATCCCATTTGTATCCGTCACACGCACAAATTCAACATTGGTCCCTTTTGGAAAGTCCGGATGAGTGCAGATCGCAGCTCCGACCTGCTGCCAGGGCCGTCCTGCGCAGGAAAAGTCCTCTGCCTCAACAAACGTCACAAAGTGCGGATTGCCGATCCACACATCCGCGCCGATCACCGCGGTTCCATCCCGCAGAGTCACCGTGTGAGCCTTCAACGTCGGTATTCCCATTTCCGTGGAGATCAGATATCGCGGAGCGCTGCGCTGCAGGATGCGACAGCGACGGTGTCCGGCGTGCGTGCGGATAACAAACTCACTCGCATCGTCCTCCTGAGCCAGGTACGCAGCGACGCAGCGCGTCCCGTTGCCGGAGAGTTCTCCCTCGGAGCCATCCGCGTTGAACAGTCGTATGGAGTAGCCGCCGTTGTCGCCCAGGGTGAGATATTCCACTCCGTCCGCCCCCACTCCCATGTTCCGATTGCAGAGCGTTCGCGCC
>JAJYBW010000397.1 GCA_021778815.1 Acidobacteriota bacterium
GAACTGCAGCAGCGGGTGTGGACTGCTCTTTCCAGTCTCGAACCCGCAATGACTCCCAGACAGATGGTTCAGTTCCATTCGCTTGTTGATTTCCAATGCCGCCGGGCTGAGAGATTTTCCAGTCGCAGTTGCCGGACATACATCCTGGCAGCGATTGCATTGGATGCATGCATACGCATCCAGCAGACGAGGCCACGTCAGGTCCTCCAGCCGCTTCGCGCCCATCTGCGGCATCTCCGCATTCTGGTCTTCGGCTTCAAGGTTGATGTCTACCAATGGGAGCACGCCCGAGCCAGAACGTCGCGCGAAGAAATATTTCAACGGCGCCATAAAAATGTGTACATGTTTGGTGTAAGGAAAATAGGCAAGGAAAAGCAGCACGCTTCCCAGCGCACCCCAATACCCAAAAATCCGCCAGGCATACGCATTTTGCGGAGTAAAGAGATGCGATAGAGCTGTGGCAAACGGTTCAAATTTGTCTGGCCCGCGTTGCGCTAACCGCGCGCCGGCGCCAATGGCACGACTGCTCACGTGGAAAAGAATGAACGCGGAAACGATGAGCGAGTCCCGGCTGATGTATCCGCGACGCACGTCCGGATGCACCAGGGTGTTCGCGTTGAAACGAAAATCCCGTCGGGCAGGGAGGAAAAACCTGCGGATGACCAGCGCCACCACTCCCACCAGCACCAGAAAGCTGAGTACATCCGCGAACAGGTTGTAGATGGCTCCAGGAGCTGTCCTCGAAGAAATAGAAATGCTCGCGTAGCCTGCGATCGCATCGACAACGTTCACCAGGATATAGAAAACGAATCCATAAAAAATGAACGCGTGGAAGGCGCTGACGACGGGTCTTTCCTCAAACGTCCGCGACTGACTCAGTGTGGTGCGAAGCGCTACCCAGATTCGCTGCGGGATGTGATCCGTTCGAAGGTCGCTATCCGGACGCCCGCGGCGAATGCGCAAATACAGTCGAAAGAAGCAGTGCGCTCCCCACACCAGGGTGACAAGCGCGAACATCAAGAACGCGTACTTCTGAGAAAGTGGCAGCATCCAAACACGGCCCCGAAGCTAGAATAACTAATTCTTGGCAGGTTTATTTGCGAATCGCAGCAATCATTGCCGGAACAATCTGGTTCACATCGCCCACAATGCCGTAATCCGCCACTTTGAAGATCGGTGCATCCGCATCCTTATTGATGGCGACGATGCATTTGCTCTTTCCCATGCCGGATAGATGTTGCACCGCCCCGGAAATGCCGATCGCAATATACGCCTTCGGCTGAACTGTCTTTCCGGTCTGGCCAACTTGCTCAGAATACGGTCGCCATCCTGCATCGACGATCGCCCTCGTCGCTCCAACCGCAGCGCCCAGCGCATCTGCCAATCCTTCGACCAGGTTTTGAAATCCCTCGGCGCTGCCCACGCCTCGCCCGCCCGCGACCACAATCTCCGCATCGGCCAGTGAAATGCGAGACATCTTTTCCTGTGATTTTCCGGTAATCTGCACCCGCCGTTGCGGCAGCGTTAGGTCCACATCGAACTGCTCCGCCGCCTGCGTGCCCGGGATGGCTGCAGCGAATGCAGCCTGCTTCGGAGTGATGACGATGACCGGAGCATTCACCACCACGGTCTCCGTGACTCGCGCGAGGTAGGTATATCTCTCGGCTGAGATCACTCCCTCGTTTGGCGTGATGCTTACGACATCTTCCAGCAGCGGAGCATCCAGCTTGACCGCAACCCGCGGACTATACTCGCGCCCGCTTCGGCTGCCGCTGATCAGCACGGTATTCGCTTCTCCCTCGCTCGCGATCTGAGCGACCGCGGCCGACCAAATCTCTGGATCGTACTGTGCCAGGTCCGCATGATCCGCAACCAGCACCTGATCAACCAGCGACGCGACTTCATTTGCAACAGTGACAGTTGCAGATCCCAGCAGCAGCGCTGTGACCGGGCCTTCCCTGCCCATCTCGCGAGCACACGTCACCATCTCGTACGTGCTCTTGCTTACTTTTCCATTCGCATGCTCCACCACGATCAGGATCATGCAATCACCCGCGCTTCTTCCCGCAGCAAACCGACAAGTTCCGCGGCTGCGGCCGGCGCATCCTTTCCGTCCAGTATTTTGTGTAGCCGGGTCTTTACCTGGATCTCCGCACCGATGACTTTCAGCTTCGGCTCGACCTGGAAGGCTTCCAGTGATTCCACTCGAAGCTCCTTCTTCTTTGCCCGCATAATATTCGGCACAGTCGGATACCTCGGCTCATTCAAACCTTGCTGGGTGGTCAGCACCACGGGCAGTTGCACAGAAAACATTTCGCTCCCATCCTCAGCATCGTGCCGCCCGGTCAGCGTTTGTCCGTCCACCTGCAATGCGTTCACCCATGTCACCTGCGGCCATTGCAATCGTTCCGCCGTCGCCGCTCCCAGCGCATGACTGTCCCAATCTGCTTGCTGGCCCCCGCAAAAAATCAGATCGACATTCTCTCGCGTCGCCACCTGCGCAGCCACTTTGCACAGCGCAATCGGGTCCAGAAGAAGTTCCGTCTGCACGTGAATGGCGCGATCAGCTCCCATCGCCAGCACAGTACGCAGCGCTTCCTGGCTTCGTTCTGGACCCACTGCCAGCGCAATCACTTCCGCGTCGACCCCACTCTCGCGAATGCGCAGCGCTTGCTCCACGCCGTATTCATCCATGGTGTCCACCACCAGCTTGCTTGCGCTCAGGTCGACTTCGCCGTTCCGCAGGCGCACGGTCTCTTCTGCGTCCAGCACCTGGCGAACTACCGCCAAAATCCGCATGTATCCTCCGGCCCTTCGCGTTGTACGATGCCGCACCTTATACTGCAATGTGCCACCCAAACAATTAGCAATCGCGTTTTAGGTCGCTACTTTTCACCGCTGAAGAATTCACCGCGACAGCTTAATCTATCCTTGATAGTTTAGCTGCGCAACCCCCAGAAGAGGTTTCCTGCCCAATGGAGAACATCGCTGCTGTAGATGGCGTCAGATTGCCGCTGACATCTTTGAGTTCCGAGGAACAGATCCTGCGGGATTCGGTTCGCAAGTTTGCGCAGAATAAAATCGCACCCCTTGTCCGGGAAATGGACGAGGCCCAGAAGATTCATCCTTCCCTGCTGCCGCAAATGTTTGAGATGGGCATTCTCGGCATGGAAACTCCGGAGGAGTATGGCGGATTCGAAGGATC
>JAJYBW010000026.1 GCA_021778815.1 Acidobacteriota bacterium
AGCCTACCCCTCACGGCCCACCCCGGACGCTTACGTGTTTTAAGTCTTCGGGCGAAGTTGTAAGCCCTGAGGAAGTCGGTCAAGTGCGCTTTGAGTTGGTTGTGGGTGTCGTGGAAGTATCGTTTGACCGTAGCGTCCTTGATGGTCCGGTTCATCCGTTCGACCTGCCCGTTGGTCCAGGGATGGTTGGGCTTGGTGATCCGCAGTGGCCTCGCGCTTCTTCCGCTTGGCGACCGTCTTCTGGTTGATACCATGACGCCGGGCCAGTGCCCTCATGCTCCCTTGACTATGCTGTATCGCTCGACGGACCGCCTCTGTCGTTGTGGCGCTCCGGTGTAAAACCTGCCCCATAGTGCCTCCTTCTCACGCTCAGAAAAGTATGCACCATCAAATGCCGGGACTAAACACCTAAAACAGATATCGGACTCCGAAGTTGGGGAACCGAGTCATCTGATAGAGCGTTGTGTAAGGCCCCTGCGACGAGCCGCAGTAACCTGCCACATCACAATGTGGCATCCAGGCATAACTTAGAAAGTTGCTATGATTGAAAGTATTTTCCAATCCTCCATATAGGCTCAGAACCTGATGATGTATGTGAAGGTTTCGAGCCACCTGGAAGTCAAACCGGCTGTACGATGGGCCCCGTTCTCCGTTTACCTTGTCGAGGTTGTAGATCGGACGATCTTGTTGGATGGAATCCGGGAGGTCATATGGGGTGTAGGGTCTGCCGGTGGTGTACTCATAGCGACAACTCGCCTGATAATTCTTACCCGATCGCCAGCTTGCGGCAACATTGGCAACGACGGGAAAGTCAAAGTTGCCGGGGCGAAATTTAGCGTCGAGACCGGAATACAAAACACGCGAATAGCTGATATTTGCCTGCGCCATGAAGTGTGTCGGTGTCCTGAAGGAACCGAAAAGGTTGGCACCGTAAGCGCGACCGCCTCCGCGGCTTGTCATCGGGATCCATATAAACTGCTGCCCGAGCATGTCAACCATATTGGCCAAGGATAGGGATGGATATTCCGTAGAAACCGGATAGTCGCGGTACTTCTTAAAATATCCTTCAATGCCGACGTTAAGGAGTGGACTGTTCCATAAATCTGACCCAACTATGTAATGGCTTGCTCGGATTGGCAACAGGGACCGATTCTGAGGGAAGGACAAGATGTAAACAGCAGGCGGCATCTGCGCGTATTGACCGAAGCTAGCATAAACATTGCTGTGTCTGGACAGCCTATAGATTGTGCTGGCCCGGGGGGTCGCCGTAACATATCCTCCAAGGGCAAAGGTTTGAATGCGGCCTCCAATGCCAATATTCCAGTTTCGAGTGATAGTCCATGTCAGCTGCAGGTATTCTGCGGACATTCCGTATGAAAAGTCCGGATAAAACGAAGTTGCGTCGGATCGGTTTGGATCGACACTCAAGGGGGATTGCTGACCGATGGGCTGCTCGATTACATAATTGACTCGATAAAGCCGCGCCACCCCGCCTGCAGCAATCGACAGCTTGTCGCGCACCAAAGTGTCGAAGTCATAGGAGGCCGTAGTCTGCCCGTCATGGGTCTGTTCATGGTAAACCGACTTAGCACCATCGACCTGACAATTCGCAACATTGAACGTCGTATAGTTTGGGGTAAGCGACTGATCCTGTTGATCAATATGCTGAACTTGTTCCGAATCGGAGACGATCGCCGTACCCGAGGTGAGACTAGAGTATGCGTGAATCCAGCGCACGCCGTCTGTGGTTCTCCAGCCGGAATATTGGGTATCGATGGTGTTGCTTTCGAGCCAATCGCCAGAACACGGGTTGATATTTATAGAATCAACCCCGCTTAAGCTTAATACGTCAAGCTCATCCTTTGGAGTTAAATCGAGTCGTGCCCTGCCAAAGGCATTCGTATAGATTGGCACGCCGTCCAGCCCGATGTTGTTGGTGAACAAATTCAAAAGGCTTCTGTGGGCAGATAGAAGCAAAGATCCGCCGTTAGGCAGCGGCGCATCGAGGAGCCCTCCCGCCCCGATGAAGCCAGCATCCAGATCGCCATGCTTCTCTGTACCATCAGCTTCCCTGGTTTTGATATCCACTACGGACGAAAGCCGCTCGTCGTATCGTGAGTCGTATCCTCCCGTCAAGAGATCAACCTTTTCAAGGACAGAGGTATCAATCATTGAAACCAGTCCGCCGGTGGAAGCCAAGGTCGAGATGTGATTGATGTTTGGAACCTCAATGCCGTCTACAAGGAAAAGGTTCTCGATAGGGTTCCCTCCACGTACTAATATGTCGTCGCTGACATCATCGTTAAAGACGACTCCTGGAGAGAGTTGTAGATATCGGGAGAAATCACCATACGTACCCGCCGACGTAAGGATGTCGGCGGATGTCGCTTCGAAGGGCTTGGAGACAGACCCCAAATCCTGTAAGGGAAGGCTGCCCCTGACCTGAATCGACGTCTCAGTCGTGTGTGGCTTGGCCGGTTTTGCAGCCAACAGAACGGTGGCATCGCCCAGGAAGACGATGACTCCTAGAATACACACTGCAACTAGTGGAATTCTTGAGCCGTGATGGACCACCGTTCGTATTCTGGACTGACAGCACATCGAATACCTGCTTCCTTGAACCGTTGAGGCGGCGGTCTGGGGCGCGTCTCGCCCCTATCTCGCCGAAAGTTGCGAAGTTAACATCCCTCAAGCCGCTCAGTTCTGAATCGTTACTCCAAAGCTGCCTAGCGAGTATGGCGTTCCGTTCGCTGGAGTAGCGACCAGGGTCGCAGTGTAGGTCGAGCTGCCAAACAAGCCCGCCGGATAACTATTCGCACATCCAGATGTTGTCATTGCAATGGCGGGAAGGAGTAGAAACAACAGAACCAGTCCAATGGATTTATACGCTCGCCCCAGTCTTTTTGATCTGGCTCGGAACCCGCTCAAGCTCAGCAAAGAAAATGGAAGAAGGCATGCTAACATGGCGTCAATTCCATGCTTCCGTAATATGTCTGGCCGCCCCTTTTTGAAAACCAGCTGGCTCTGTTGTTGGCCAGTGACGCTTTCACCAACCTGCATTGATTCTGTGACTGGGGTTCCCACGTTAAACTCGGCAATGGGATGAGTCATCTGAGCGATGACATTCGGCGGCAAACCCACGACGCTCAGATAGACGGCTCCCGTGAACCCACCTATTGGCGTGAGCGTGACATTGACCCTTGCAACGCCTCCCCCGGGTGCGGCATTGACGTTCATATTCATCTCGCTGAACGATGACACCACCGAAGGGATGCTCCCTTGGCCGCTTGAGCCTCCCTGGGTTACAACGTGGGTCGCACTTTGGGAGATGAATGCGTTTCCGCTGCCGTCGATTGTGACGCTCAGCGGGCTTTGAATTTGGCTGCTAAATAGCAGCGAAGGAGAGCCCGACGCGGGAACGACAACAATCCGGTTATTTCCTGTATCAGCGATGTATAGCGCGTTATTCTTGTCGATCGAAACAGATGATGGATTGGAAAGGCTAATGCCTGCAGTATTGACATCAAACGCTTGACCACCCGCCGCTGCAATCTCTAATACTCGGTTGTTCCCAGCGTCCGAGATGTAGAGGTCGTCATTCAAGTCCAATGCCACGCCTGCTGGACGAGAAAGTGAGAACAATCCCGTACTGACGGCATAAGCATTGCCAGACTGATCGAGCTTGACAATCCGGTTGTTGCCGGTATCGGCGATGTAGAGGTTATTTTGGCTGTCAATTGCTACGCCGCGAGGCTTGGCAAGGCCGCCTCCTAGAGCGCCGCAGCAAGGCAACTCCGTCTGGACTCCTGTCTTGGCAACTCGATAGAGCCTGCTCTGTGCGGTATTTACGTAATAGATATT
Organism: Acidobacteriota bacterium; assembly: GCA_021778815.1. Classification (GTDB taxonomy): domain Bacteria; phylum Acidobacteriota; class Terriglobia; order Terriglobales; family Acidobacteriaceae; genus JAKAAZ01. Next base: position 3,862 of record JAJYBW010000026.1, read on the forward strand.
CCCTGAACTGTCTGAGGCAATGCTGGTCGACAAAACCTGGAGATCGATACCACTGGCTGAAGCCAGCTTACCGAGCGACGGATTCTGCGCCATTGTAATGGCGGTCTGCGATAGCAACACCATCGCTAAGAGGGCATACATAACGCCCCTAATGCCCTTCCATCTCTTATGCACATTGCGTCGATCACTGTGATAATACATGGCTGTATATTCCTTCCTCTGCGAGGCGTTGGTCTTCCGAATGCGTTTATGACCCAAGTCGGCGATCTGTCAGCAGAAGTGACACCCGCCTAACCTGTTAGTCGCGTAAATGCATACATTTAATAAGTGGCATCTGCAATACACGCAGAATCAACATATTGTGGATAGGTTCTTATAACTATGTCCATTACTTAATCTAATAACTATACGTATGCATCGGATGGGTCAACGAAGACCTATAGGAACAGCAACTCCATTTGTCAGAGATGTTCCATTATGGGAACGGTGCGCCATATCGGGAACTGTGGGCTCGCTAGGTTTTTAGTTCTTATAACTCGGCGATCTATTTATCCGATGTTATATGTGATACTCATGATCCAGCGGTGACGCATAGGTGATTTTAAGTGAAGGCGGCATTACGGTTAGCAGCAAGAGGCTATATGAGCGAGAACAACCTCACACCAACATAATGAAAAGGTTGAAATGAGTCATAAAAGCGAATTCAAGATCTCAATTGCTTTACCTTCCAGGTCAATGACGAGACAGGAGATGACTGATGTGCTTGATTCGTACATAGCTCAGCTGCAGGAAGCAAAGACATTATTACTTTCGGGCGAATGCACAAGGTTCCAGGTAAATCTCGGTGGTTCAAAGACAAAGTCGATCAGCCGAGAAGGCAGACAAAAGATCGCGGATGCGCAACGCGCACGCTGGAGCCGATTGAAGAAGGCTGTTGATTTGCAGTCAAGAACCCAGGAAGCAGGAACCAGCAGCCGATAGCAGGTACGATGAGACAACAGCCGAGTTGCTTCATAACTCGCCGATTTTCAGAGGTTCCCTAAAAAACGAGTGACCCGTTCATGTCATCACGCGTCTAATTTAGTCATCATGAAAAAACAAGGCGCTCACGTTTAGCCGGACTGATTCCCGTGGCAGTCGGTGAGAAGACGGGTCTCGATGAGTGCATCGGCTTGATAGCACCGCGTGAGAGTCGTCGCGGGCATAACTTTCTCGAGCCACTGCTTGATGCACGGTACGGCTAGGCCTGAACAGCGGCTTGCTTGAGAATCTCGGCTCCGACCGTACGGTCAGCATCTATCCTGTTATCAATTACCTACGAAGCCATTCGCTTTTCAATGCCCAGCCGTTTGGTGGAACTTTAGACTTATGGGTAAAAAGCCGGCGGAACTTCAAGCTTATGAGGGTGGTTTGCTTTAGCATTATGGGGACACTTGACAGGTAAGTTATTGATGAATTGAAGGGCCAACTTCAGGCTTATGTGCAAACCCACAGCTAGGATCGAATCATTGACCTCTGGTCAATGTTGAGGGGAGCCACTTTGTTGGCTCCCTTTGCCTTTTTCCTTGGGATAAAACAAAAGCGGCTTGACAATCTCCAGTTGTGCCGCAATCGGGGATCCATCCTTACCAATGATTCCGAGGTTGTCGCTGCCGGGGCCTGAATATGGAATGGTCCACGACATCCATGCAATCCCCATGCCTTGTTGATTGCCGGAAAATGTTGGGCCGCCTTGCGATTCAAGCTGCCCGTTCAAATATTTGTCGAGCATTGCGGCCCAATTTGTGTCATCCGGATTTTCTCTGAATCCAGTTCCACTCTCACCGTCCCAGACGGGCGCAATGTTTTGCGATTCGAGAAATCCAAAGGAGTAGTTCATCGCCTGGATGGCGCTGGGACTGCTGCTGGAGCCACCATATAGTTTCGAAATATCGCCAATGGAATTCGGGTACAGGTGAACGTCATAGACCACCTTATTTTTTATGGTGTGTCCATTGACGGTGAACACCACCGGAAGTGCCTTCGCGCCAGTGCAATCGCCCCAGGGAGCGGTTCCATGTGTGGTGCCATCAAACAGCGTGGTTGGAGTGTAAATACCCAGTGGACACTCAGTGAAAATTAATTTCGCGGCATCTCGTGAAAGGATCGCCGAACCTACAGTTTGATACATGCGATGGATGTCGCGATTCGAGCCACCTCCCCAGGTCGATCCGCCCTTTCGCGCGACCGGCTCGTTCCACAAATCGTATCCGATCACGGTGTTGTTGTTGGCGTAGCGGGAAGCGATCGTCACCCAGTCGCTTTGATACCCCGCTTGTGTCGTGTGCCCTGGATCTTTGCAACCATCGGTGCCATCCGATGCGCCTCCCAGGTCATACCAAAGTCCGTTCGATTGTTGGGCGGCGCAGTCGTTGGTGTAATTAACGCGGCTGCCGTAATCTCCCTCGTTGTCATGATCGTCGATGATGACGCGCAGATTGTTTTTGTCGGCTGCCGCAACCACTTGATCCAGCACCGAGAGAAATGCCGGTGTGGCGGGACCATGCATGGAAATATTGTTGAAATCGATACGGATGCAATTGAACCCGGTCGCGGCAATTGCCTCGACATTTGCAGGGACGCCCTGGATCGGGCCTTTCAGCCCGGCGAGAGGTCCATCCTGGTGGTTCAAGCCCGGCCAATACACGCACGAGAGGCGAACCGGATTGTGGTTCTGGTCGACGATTTGATTTCCCGAAGTAGAAAACATTCCGTCTGGAAGCTTCGCAGGATTTGCCGCCGATGACGTCAATGGTGCAAGAGCCATTGCAATCAGCACAATCAGAAATACATTGGCAATCGCTCTGCCGTTGTCGCAGGCAAAATAAATTCGTGCGTGTGATTTCATATAGGTCTCTCATGGAGAAGTCTATTCAATCGCGTGAATAGACTCCAAACGCGATACTACACCTGCGCGGGGGAGCACACCTAAAGGCCGGAATATGTTGCAACGCGGCTGCTATTTTATCTTTGGATAGTTGTGAAGTTGCGGGCCAATCAAGTTGGAATACTTGTAGTTGTCGTGTCGGTCGGCGTCGATTGTCCAGAACATGGCACCGATCATATCCGGATACCCGCCTCGCGAATGCAGTTTGTAGGTAGCCCCTGCCGGAGCTTTGCCAGTGATGATGTAGCTCATCGACTGACTGACAACCTCCGGCGTTGTGTAGCCGGTGAGGAACCCGACCGCAACCTTGTTGGCGGGTAATCCCGGAAAAAACTCCTGCGGATTTCCTCCAACATTGAAGCCACGCAGCAGCAGTTCGGTCATGGCAGCGTGATAGTTGATGGAGTGAGACTGATAGATCTCTCCGTCCAACCCTTGCAGCGGCGGCGTGTTGTAGTCCTGCACATCTACGAAAGAGAGAATGTCCCGGAGCCCCTCGACGAGCGGAAGGTACGAACCGAACTGACCGCCATAACTGGGATAGCCGCCCGGGATCTGCGTTCCTTCGGGCACCAGGCTGATCATGAAGGTAGGCCCGAAGTGATCGTGTAGCTGACGCAGGCCAGAAATCAGATTCACGACAGAAGGTGTGGTCGGGTGTTTAAAATCCGTGTCTCCCGACGCCAGCACCAATGACGGCGATTCAAAGTCGATGTCGACTCCGTCGAAACCGTATTCGGAAATGATGCTGGTTAGAGAGGAGACAAAATTAGGAATGTCGTGTGGGTCGTCGAGCTTGAAGTATTTTCCGCCGCCACCTAAGGACAGCATCACCTTCTTGCCCTGACCCTTCAAATATGCGATGTCGGCTTTCAACTGGTTGGAGGTGATGCCGACGGGCGGACTAAACGAGAGTGTGCCTTCGGGCGCGTTTGGATCGGGTGGGGCGAAGGCGACAATCACGATATCCCACTGCGGCGAGACATCACGCAGAGAGAACGCCGCGCCGCCGCCGAACCTGGAGCCGGTCCAGTATCCGATCAATGAATGACCATTGGTTGATTCTGCCGTTGGAGTCGGGACCACCGTGGGTTCAGTGTTCGTCGCCGCGCGGAGCCTGCGGTCGGGGCACGGTTGTGCCGGTTCAGACAACGCGTGAGAGTCAGGGAAGCTGAAACTATGGGCAGCAGCCGCGGCGGTTCCTGCATACCAGTGCAAGGTGGCTACGTTGGCCAGATGATAGGTGAATCCAGCAGTTCGAGCAGAAAAAGGTGCTGAAACCGGAAAGCTGTTTGTAGGATTTGTGTCGGTTGGTTCCAGGAGAAAATAATTGGAGCCGATGCCTGAGCCGGCGCAACCGCCATCCACTTCTGGACGCAGCCATGCCGGGAAGAAATTTCCGGAGGCGGTGGCCGTGCGGAAGTATGTCTGCGGGTCATGCAAAGGATCGTTGATGAATTCCGCCAGTTGCTGGGTGAGCGGCTGGATGTCACGGTCTTCCACGATGGCTGGAGCGGCGTGGAGATAGGAGCCAAGGACGAAAGAGTTTCCCGTAGCCGCATCGACGCCGTGCATTCCCCAGGAGCAGCACACAGTCGCATCGCTATCGGTGTAGTAGGTGGTGTTGTGGGTTACGGCGATGATGAGCTTTCCATCCTGCCGCGGAATTTGCTGAAAAATCTGCTTCTCGAGAAACACAACATCAACAACGGCAAACGTGGTGCCTGTTTTCTTCGATCGCAGAATGTAACCGTAGCCGCCTGGAATGGTGATCGAGATGGGCTTGATCTCCGGTTTGCCCAGGTAGGTATGTCCGCCCGCATCGGACGGAAATGTAGAGCGCAGCAGGCCGTCCGCATATTGCGTTTTGTTGCCGGGAGCAAACGCGAATCGAGTGAAGATGGGAGACTTCAAAATACGGGGCACATCCGCGGTCGCGTCCATCTGCGCGGGCTTCGAGCCTTCGAAGGTGAGATGGATGGGGACAAGTACCGTGGGGATGGTAGTTGTTCCGCTGTTGGCGGGGTTGCGGCCGGCCAGCGTATAAGAATTTCCGCCGATCACCCGTGTGAAAGTGGGCACGGTGCCTTGCGCATGCGAGCGGTGAAGTGGCAAAAAGAGCAAAAGGAGTATGCAAACGGTCTTGATTCGGATATCCAACATAGTCGACCTTCAGAGAGGGAATGGATGCCGCGCTTGTAACTGCATTCTTTCACAGCGGTCGAGCCGGACTGTTCAGAACATGCACTCCGCGGATACATTGGAGACTGGCGTGTGCGCCAAGTTACCGTAGACATTAGGAGCCAGAGACATGCGAAGACAGCGAGTCGAACAACAGAGTCAACCTCGCGAGACAATCTTTCAGGGATTTGCGTCAACGGGCAGCGTACTGGCGGTCGGGCTATTTATTGTCACATTCATATTTCAGAACTTTGTGATCCCATCCTCCTCAATGGCGAGCACGCTGCTTGTCGGGGACCACGTGATGGTCGAGCGCCAGTCTCTGGCTCCCGCGACAAAGTGGATTCCATTGATGCATTATCGAGACGTCCAGCGCGGCGACATCATCGTCTTCTACAAGCCGACGGAACAACCCAACGGAAACCACACATTTTACGTCAAGCGGGTGATTGGAATTCCCGGGGACAGAATTCATCTTCGCAACGGAACTGTTTACCTGAACGGGATCCCCCAGACTGAGCCTGAAATATCCAGGATCACTTCCTCGCAATATGACACATATGTGAACGATTTTCCATCCGTGAATCCATCGACGGAGCCAGGAGTCACCGCTGAGTGGTCGGTCATGCTGCCAACTTATATTCACGATGGAGACATTGTTGTACCGCCAGGGAAATATTTTGCGATGGGCGACAACCGTAACAATAGTCTGGATAGCCGTTACTGGGGCTTCGTACCGCGCGAGAACATTATCGGGCGTCCGCTCTTCGTTTACTGGTCCATCGTCATGCCCGAGTCGGGGGTCGATGAGGTGCCACTTGCGGATCGAGCAGGATCGACACTGCATGAGTTCACTCACTTCTTCGGGGAGACTCGATGGAAGAGAACCTTCCATCGAATTCAGTGATCAAGATATTCGAGCCAGCGTTTGCTCACGGGAAATCGGTTTCAATCCAAACCACCATTTGCGAGGTTATCCGTGCCATAGCTTGTGCCCATATAGATTGCTCCCAAAGCGGTTCTGGCAACAATCGGTCTCGCCATATGCCTGACACTTCCGGTCCGCACTGCAGGTTTGTTGTCGACACCGGGTCAGGATACAAAGTCCTGACCGGAGGAATTCCTGTTCCTGAAGGAGTTCTAATCTTTCTTATTGAATCGTTTGAAAGATGATGTATTTTATAGACACCGATTTCGAGTGTGCACTGTCGGTAGAATCGGAATCTGGCAAAAAGCGAATCATTTGAATACTCGATTCGGCGAATCGATGTCAGCATTATGCGACATTGAAAATAGAAGATCGAGCTAGCAATCGGCGCGACAAAGATTTTCCCCTGGCATTTACGTGAAGTATGGCGATTCCTAAAGACGGCAAAAATAGCTTCTCGCGAACCACTCTGGCGGATGTTGCACGCGAAAGTGGATTTTCTCCCTCAACGATTTCGATCGTTCTGAATGAAGCCCCCATTTCAAAATATGTGGCGGCAAAGACCAAGGAACATATTCGCGCTGTTGCCAAGCGGCTGGACTACCGACCGGATGCGTTTGGGCGATCGCTGCGCAAACGGCGCAGCCACACCATTGGGGTGATGATTTTTGATATTTCGGATCCGTTTTGCACCCTGATTCTGCAGGGAATTGAAAAAAAACTCCACCCTACCGAGTTTCTGCCATTTATCGTTGACGCTCATAACCAGCGTGAGCAGTTCGAACGCTACCTGGCCATGCTGTTGGAATATCGAGTAGAAGGTTTGATCGTTGTAGCGAACTGGTTGTTCATCGACATTGAGACGTTGTCGGAGTTGGAGAGACATCGGGTGCCGACCGTTTTGGTCGGTTCGGAGATGCGCAGCGGCCCGCTGGGTTCTGTCCTGATCAACAATGAGCAGGGGGGCTATCTCGCGTTGCAGCACCTGTATTCATTGGGCCATCGAAAGATCGCGTTCATCCGAGGACCGCGCCCATTATGGGATAGCAGCCGCCGTTGGGAGGGTGTGCTCAGGTTTGCCGGCGAGGTTGGACTGAAGATGCCAAAAAAGTGGATCGTGGAACTGACCGGTTCATCCGAGTCCAATTCAAGTTTTGAAGAGGGTCGGTCATTGACGCGGACGATGCTGGAGCATGATCCAGGTTTTACGGCGCTCATGGCTTTCGACGATCTCACCGCATTTGGCGCGGTACGAGCCTTGCGTAACTTCGGCCGGCGGGTTCCGGAAGACTGCTCCGTTCTGGGCTTTGACGACGTCCCCTATGCAGCGCTGTTCAACCCTAGCCTATCGACGGTCCGGCAGCCGATGGAACGGATGGGGCTGATCGCTGTCGAACGGATTCTCAATGAAATTCAGCAGGGCGGAGAAGTTGTCCAAGGCAAGGGTCGAGTCGACCTGTTGCCTCCGGAAGTGGTGCAACGTGAATCGACGGCCGCCATCCGCCCCAAGGGCAAAATTTCGCCCAAAAGCGCCGAAAAAATCTAAGCCCTTGACAGGGTCGCCATAAATGCTTAAAAAGCTATTATTCAAACGATTCTATATCGACAAGTCGTCAATGCCGTACGCAGCCATCGGATGCCGGACTTGTCGGAAGATGTACTCGGAGGACTCCTTGCAATGAAACTTCGTCTGGAAGCGAAATCCGTATTTCTAACAGCGGTTCTGGGTCTTACATCTGTGGTGCCGGGTTTCGCACAAGGTACACCCAGAGTCTCAGATGCCAGGACCATTCCGCTTCGCGAGGGATGGGAGATTCAGTCGAGTTGCAAGATCAATGCCGACGGAGCCAAGCTGTCTTCCGCGGAGTACCAACCGCAAGGCTGGATCAAGGCCACGGTTCCAACAACTGTCCTCGCCGCCCAGGTGGCAGCCGGAATCTATCCCGACCCTTATTACGGAATGAATATGCGCAAGATTCCAGGCTCCAACTATCCGCTGGGGAAGGTCTTCTCCAACATGGAGATGCCTGCAGGGAGTCCGTATCGTTGCGCCTGGTGGTATCGCAAGCAAGTTCAGATCCCGGCTGCATCGCGCGGCAAAATAACCTGGCTACATTTTGGCGGCATTAATTACCGCGCCAACGTCTGGGTGAATGGTCAACTGGTAGCCAACGATAAACAGATTGCCGGCGCCTATCGCGTTTACAACCTCGACATCACCAAAGCGGTCACTCCTGGCAAGCCAGCTACGATTGCCGTCGAAACATTCGCTCCGGGGCCACTGGATCTCGGCATCAACTGGGTTGACTGGAATCCGACGCCTCCTGACAAGGATATGGGTCTGTGGGGACCAGTCGATCTGGCAACGACTGGCCCGGTGGCGGTTCGCTCTCCTTTCATCGCCACACATTTTGAGGATGCAACCTTGAAGGCCGCTGACGTCACCGTCACCGCCGAGCTGCAAAATGCGACCGACCACCCGGTACAGGGAACGCTGGTCGGGACCTTTGCAGGCCAGCGATTTCAGCAGCCAGTCGAGCTGGCCGCGAGCGAATCGAAGAGTGTCAGCTTTTCTCCAGAGCAGTTTCCGCAGCTGAAGCTCAAGCATCCGGCCATCTGGTGGCCGGCTGAAATGGGTGCGCATCCGCTGGAGCCCTTGACGGTCCGCTTTGTTGTCGGCGGTCAAACCTCCGATACTGCTTCGGCCCGTGTGGGCATTCGAGAAGCGACGTCAGAACTCACAGCGAAGGGAGCACGCCTGTTTCGCATCAACGGCAAGCCGATTTTGATTCGTGGCGGCGGGTGGTCGCAGGACCTGTTGATGCGCGAGGATCACGAAAATCTGCCAGAGCAAATTCGCATGGTGAAAGACATGCGATTGAACACGATTCGCCAGGAAGCCAAGCTGGAAGGCGATGAATTCTACCGTTTGACGGACGAGAACGGCATCCTGGTGATGGCCGGATGGTGCTGCTGCGACCAGTGGGAACATTGGAAAGATTGGACGCCAGAAAATCACCAGGTGGCGAACGACTCTCTGCGGTCGCAGATGTTGCGCCTGCGGCATCATGCTTCGCTAATTGTGTGGTTGAATGGCAGCGACAATCACCCACCAGCCGACGTGGAGCAAGCGTACCTGAATGTGGAGAAGGAAACAGGATGGCCGAATGCCATTCTTTCCTCAGCCTCTGGCGGCACAACCACGGTTACTGGCCCGAGCGGCGTCAAAATGTCGGGCCCGTACGATTATGTTTCGCCCTCGTATTGGTATGTCGATACCCAGCATGGGGGGGCCTTCACCTTCAACACAGAAACCAGTCCCGGGCCGGCCATTCCGCAGCCAGACAGTTTAGTGAAGTTTTTGCCTCCACAAGATCGTTGGCCCATTGGAGAAGTCTGGAACTATCACGCAGGGGGCGGCGATTTTATGAACGTCGATGTCTTCAACACGGCTATGAAGGCAACCTACGGCTGGCCCGACTCGATGGATGCGTATTCCAAGCTGGCGCAGACGATGACCTACGACGGCGAGCGCGCCATGTTTGAGGCTTACACGCGCAATAAGTACACATCCACAGGCGTTATCCAATGGATGCTGAACAATGCTTGGCCGTCGGTCATCTGGCATTTGTACGATTACTATCTGCAAACCGGTGGGGGATACTTCGGCACCAAGAAGGCCTGCGAGCCACTGCATGTGCAGTATTCGTATGACGATCACAGCATCTATGCGGTCAGCAGTTTACCGGTTGCGACACCGTCACTGCAGGTTCAGGCGGATGTGTACGATCTTGATCTGAAGTCAGTTTTCCACCAGACAAAGATGTTGGACCTTGCTGCAGACGGGTCCCAGCGCGTGCTCGATATCCCGGCCACAATCTTCCAGCCGGAGCAATCCACTCATTTCGTCCGTCTCGAAATGAAAAATGCATCGGGCAAAATCGTCAGCCAAAATTTTTATTGGATTCCATCAAAACTGACCGTCTTCGACTGGCCAAAAACTGAATATACGTATACCCCAGCAATCAGTTACTCCAACATGCAGGATCTGCGCACGTTGCCAAAGAGCGAAATTCGCGCCAGCCTGACAACTGCGAATCGTATCCTCCACGTTCATCTTGAAAATCCATCGCATGCGCTGGCATTTCAAGTGGAGGTTCGAGGGTTTACCGCCGATGGCAAACCAATCCTTCCTCTGCTCTGGAATGATGACTTTGTGGAATTGATGCCAGGCGAGCGCCGTGACCTGACCGCCGAGCTCCCCAAGACCACGGCCGGAAATCAAGCCTCGGTCATCGTTAGCGGCTGGAACACAAACACGCTCAGGTTAGGAGCGAAACTCTCGGCGAACGTCGGCACGGGAGCCGAGTAGGCAGAGTCCCTACGTCAGTCACAGAATTGTGCCCGTGCTGAGGAGGAAACATCGTGACTACCTTGAAATGCGCGTGGTTGCTGATCGTTAGCTGTTGCGTTGCCGGTCCGCCGTTGACGGCCCAAGTGGTGAAGGTGGATATTACGCCTGCCCATGCCAGCAATCATTTTGTTCCCCGGCAAACGCTGGGCGCCGGAATCGATCGCATTCAAACCGAGGCCATCGATAAGTTGATGAACAAAACGATTCTGGATCGGGTGTTCACGGCAGGTTGGCAGCCAGTGACGTATCGACAGAATACCGAGCTTGCTATCGAGGCCTGGCACTGGAATCCGGACGGAACATGGAGCGATCCTAAGGAGCAACAGGGTTACTTCACGGAGTCGGGCGAGCCGACCGGATTTATTCGACACTCGTTCGGATACGCGTTGCCGCATCGTGGGATCACTCGCGACGGAGGTTCCGTGACCGGCTATTCGCGATTGACAGACGGCGATACCTCGACCTACTGGAAAAGCAATCCGTACCTTGCCAGTCGATTTACGGGTGAAGATGACGCGCTCCATCCCCAATGGGTCCTGATGGACCTGAGCAGTGTGCAGTTCATCGACAGTATCAAGATTGCCTGGACCAATCCCTACGCTACCCAGTACACGGTCCAATATTGGACGGGAGCGGCTCCCTATGAGAGCCCGCTTGATTTTCCTACGAACGGTGTCTGGCAATCATTTCCGCACGGCGTCATCAACGTGGGAAAAGGAGGAGTTGAAACGGTTCATCTTTCCGACGAACTGGTCCCTACAAGATATGTGCGGATCTTGATGACGCACTCTTCCAATACCTGCGATACACACGGCTCCACTGACCCGCGAAACTGCGTTGGATATGCGATCGACGAGCTCTACGCGGGAACCACGAGCGCGGATGGAAAGTTTCACGACGTGGTTCGCCACACGGCGGATCAAGAACAGACGGTCACCGAGGCCTCATCCGTAGATTCGTGGCACACGGCAAAGGACCTTTTGACAACCAAAGAGTCTCAGATGGGATTCGATTTGTTCTACACCA
>JAJYBW010000398.1 GCA_021778815.1 Acidobacteriota bacterium
AGTTGCAGTGGATGGCCGCGATCTACGCGCAGCGATGGACCAGGTGCTGGCAGGCAAGCCCGTGGCTGCGGAGCAGAAGCCCAGCATCGGGTGCGGCATCAAGTGGAAACAGAACGGCTGAAGGCAACCCAATACGCAGGCGCAAACGATGACGATGAAGGCTATTCAGTTCGACATCATCACGGTGTTTCCCCAGTTTTTTGAAAGCCCATTCAGCTTCGGGGTGCTGGGCCGCGCCATTGCGGAGAACCGGGTTCGAGTTCGAGCGCACAATTTACGCGACTTCACCAACGATCGCCACAAGACCGTCGATGATCGTCCCTTTGGTGGCGGCGAGGGGATGGTGCTAAAGCCGGAGCCGATGTTTCTCGCTGTCGAATCCCTGGGGATCGCCGAAAAAAGTGTGCGGGATGCGTCGCGCGAGCGGGTGGTGCTGCTGTCCGCGCAGGGAAAATCCTTTACCCAGGCCACGGCTCGCGAACTGGCACAGGTCGAAAGAATTGTTTTTCTGTGCGGACGTTATGAAGGCGTGGACGAGCGCGTCAATGATCTGCTGGCGGATACCGAGCTTTCCATTGGCGATTACGTGATCTCGGGCGGAGAGTTAGCCGCTGCAGTCATTGTTGACGCGGTCAGCCGACTGCTGCCCGGCGTGCTGGGTAACCAAGATTCCAGCCGCTACGAGAGCTTCGCTGCCGAATCTGCGCTGGCGAGCGCTGCCATTCCGGCCGACAGGGACGTGACCTCCGAGAGACCTCATCCGCGATCGACCTGCGATTCCGGAGGGCTGCTCGATTATCCTCATTACACCCGTCCGCCAGAGTTTCGCGGAGCTGGGGTGCCTGCGGTGCTGAGTTCTGGCAACCACGAAGATATTCGCCGCTGGCGCCGCCGGCAATCGCTGTCGAAAACGTTGCAGAATCGCCCCGATTTACTGGTCGATGCAACGTTGACGGAAGAGGACCGCGCCCTGTTGGACGAGTTGCGCCATGAAACCTGACGATTCCGGGGGGAGCCCGGACAGACAAACGCCAGTGGATCTCGACTTTCTTGCCGACGGCGGCGAGATGGGCGCGCGTGTGCGAGCGCTGGACTGGTCGAAGACTCCGCTGGGACCCATTGCGAAGTGGCCGCAAAGCCTGAAAACCTCTGTCAGCACCTGTTTGAATTCTCGTTTCCCCATGTTGATCTGGTGGGGACCGCAGCTGGTCAAGATCTACAACGATGCCTATCGCCCGTTGATCGGCAGCAAGCACCCCTGGGCTTTGGGAACTCCCGGACGCGAGGTTTGGCCGGAGATCTGGAATGTGATCGGCCCGATGCTGAACCAGGTGATGGACCTCGGCGAGGCGACGGTTTCCGAAGACTTACTCCTATTGCTCGAACGCGACGGCTACGGAGAGGAATGCTACTTCAGCTTCTCCTATAGCCCCATCCGCGACGAGTCGGGTCGCGTCGGCGGAGTTTTTACCCCCGTAATTGAGACCACGGAGCGAGTCATCGGAGGGCGGCGTCTTCACACCTTGCGCGATCTGGCATCTGTCTTTGGAACTCAAATTCGCAACGCCAATGATGCTTGTGTCGCCGCCGTGAAAGTGCTGGCGGCCAATCCTTACGATTTTCCGTTCGCTGTCATCTATCTGTTTGATTCGGAGCGCACCACCGCAAACCTGATCGCTCATACGGGGCCACCAAATTTTCCGGGTAATGTGGATCTCCGCTCAGAAGGCTGGCAACTACTCATGACATCGATCAGTGGGGAGAGCTGCATGCTCAACCTGAACACGGTGAAGCTGTATCCGCTGGCGCAAGCGCCCTGGGGACATTCTCCGGAACAGGCCATTGCCGTACCGATTCAGCCTGCCAATACAATCGAGCCCATCGGTTTCTTGTTAGCCGGGATCAACGTTCGAAAGCGGCTGGATGAATCTTACCGCTCGTTCTACGCGCAGGTTGCGGACCAAATTGCCAGCACGATCTGGGAGGCCGACGCTGTTGAGCGGGAACGGCAGCTGCGCGAAACAGCGGAAGCCGAGCGCAGCCAGATCCGCGAGCTTTTTCTGAATGCGCCGGCGGGCATTATGGTCACCACCGGGCCGCAACATCACATCACCCTGGCCAATCGTCAGTATGTCGAATTGATTGGTCGCACCTCGGCGGCGGAGATCGTCGGTAAGCCAATTCGGCAGGCCATTCCAGAGCTGCAGGATCAGCCGTTCTATGACTGGATGGATGAGGTCTACCGGTCAGGAGTCCCTTTTGTCGGAAAGGAAGTCATGGCGCGGTTGCGGCGGGGACCCTCCGGCAAGGAAGAGGATGCCTATTTTAATTTTGTCTATCAACCGCATCGCAGCGCCGATGGCCGCATCGACGGACTGCTGATTCACGCCGTCGACATCACCGACCAGGTGCGTACACGTCAGGAAATCGAAACGCGCGAGGAGCAATTCCGAGTGCTGGCCGACTCAATTCCGCAACTCGCGTGGATGGCCAACCCTGACGGCAGCATCATTTGGTACAACCGGCGCTGGTATGAGTACACAGGCACAACCTTTGAGCAGATGAAAGGCTGGGGTTGGCGGTCGCTGCACAATCCCGAGTTGCTGCCCGCGGTAATCGCAAAATATAAGGACTGCCTCAAATCCGGAGAGCCATTTGAAATGGCGTTTCCCCTGCGCGGAGCCGACGGCGACTTCCGCATGTTCCTGACCCTGGCATCTCCGGTGCGCGATAAGGCGGGTACGATTGTGCGTTGGTTTGGTACGAATACGGATGTCGACGCGCAGCGAAAAGCGGAATCGGGGTTGCGGCAAGCGGAGAAGCTTGCCGTCGTGGGCAGGCTGGCAGCTTCCATTGCGCACGAGATCAACAATCCGTTGGAAGCCGTAATGAACCTGATTTTCCTGGCGCGCCTTTCCGCTGTCGATGAGGAGACGGCTGGATACCTGAGATCGGCAGAGGAAGAACTTTCACGGGTGTCGCAAATCGCCAGCCAGGCTCTCCGTTTTCACAAGCAACAATCTTCCGCCATGGCCACCGATATGGTGGAGTTGCTGGATTCTGTTCTGACGCTCTATCGAGGCAAGCTGGCGCGCAACAGGATCGAGGTAAAACTGGAAAAGCAAGATTGTCCGCCCCTGGTCTGTTACGCCGGGGAAATTCGCCAGTTGCTGGCCAACCTGG
>JAJYBW010000399.1 GCA_021778815.1 Acidobacteriota bacterium
TGAGCCCAAGCGATAAAATGCCACTCGAATTGACGCCTATTTTCTTTAGGCTCCGCCCATACGGGCAGGCAGCGCCAATTCCAGCGTCTACTGGAGCAGCCTCCCCGGGTGACAGTACATCTAATCAGTGACGTGGACAGTCAATGACGTAGACTTACACTAAAGGCAGATACACAACAGTATCTGCCTTTAGACATACAAGTTCTTCTTGCATTGGGGAGGGTTTTACGGTGGGGAAAAAACTTTTTTGTGGGCTGGCTTTTTTATTTTGCCCGATATTTCTGCTTGCCCAGGCGGTCGCTCCAGTGACGCCGAAACGAGCGACCATCACTGCGGGAGGTTATTTCTCCTTCGGACAAACAGATTACGGCCAAAAACACGCATTTGGTCCCGGAGTATATGGCGATTTTGATTATCGTGTTTGGCGCAACATTGGGGTCGGAATAGAAGGAGAAGCACGTTTTCTGAATTTTCTTACGGATTCAAGTACCGGGTCAGGAATCTCCGAGCAGAATCTTCTGGGCGGACCCCGCGTCACCTATGAGCTTGGCCGCAAGTGGGTACCTTACGTCAAAATTCTGGCCGGTGGAAGCCGCTTCCACTACCCTAATTTTATTTCCAACCAAACTTACAACTACACGACATTTGCGTTCGGCGGTGGCGTCGACTATAAGCTCACGAGCCACATTACCGTTCGCCCTGCCGATTTCGAATATCAACACTGGCAGTTTCCGCCCACCGGCCTGACCCCCTGGGTCTATTCAGTTGGTGTTTCCTATCGCCTGTTCTAGCAGAAGATCGCCCCCTTTTAGGTTCTCACCCAAGCCCTGGCTCAAGCCGGGGCTTTTCTTCTGCTGCGTCATTCGATAACCCCAGCCCGATTTTCGCCACCTTCGCAAAAATGCTCTAGGATAAGAGCTTGGCCCACATCTCATGACATCCTCCTCCAGCGCAACACGCGTCCGTTTTGCACCTTCTCCGACCGGCTTTCTGCATGTGGGTGGCGCTCGCACTGCGCTGTTCAGTTGGCTGTTTGCCCGCCACACGGGGGGGACTTTCATCCTCCGGATTGAAGATACCGACTTTGAGCGCTCCTCTGCCGACATGGTCACCGGAATCCTGGAGGGCATGCGATGGCTCGGCATGGATTGGGATGAAGGACCTTTCTATCAATCCCAGCGCCTGGATCTGTACACGCGCACCGCGAACACTTTGATTGAGAGCGGTCACGCCTACCACTGCTTCTGCAGTCGCGAAGAGCTGGAGGCCCGGCGCGCTTCGGCGACTGAAGCCGGATCTGTCCCGCGCTACGATGGCCGCTGCCGTGCAATCTCGCGTGCCGAAGCCCAAGGGCGCATGGCTCAGGGAGACAGCGCTGTGGTGCGTTTTATGGTCCCGCGCGAAGGCGTGACGACCTTCCAGGATGCCGTGTTTGGCGCTATGGAATTTGCCAATGCCGAGCTGGAGGACTTTGTCCTGCTGCGCTCTGACGGCATTCCCACCTATCATCTCAGCGTGGTGGCGGACGATCTGGACATGCGAATGACCCACATCATTCGCGGCGCCGATCATCTTTCCAACACTCCCAAGCAGGTGCTGCTGTATCAGGCTCTGGGCGCTTCCCTGCCGATCTTCGCACATCTGCCGTTGATTCTCGGGCCGGATAAAACTCGTCTCTCCAAACGTCACGGAGCGACCAGCGTGATGGCTTACAAGGACATGGGAATCGTCCCCGAAGCTTTCCGCAATTTTCTGGCTCTACTCGGATGGAGTCCCGGCGAGGCGGCGAAGCAGGACGACGGACGCGATCGCGAGATTTTTTCGACCGATGAATTGATTCAGATGTTCTCGCTCGACGGCATTGCGCATTCGAATGCAGTCTTCAATAACGAGAAGCTTGCCTGGTACAACACCGAATATATCCGCGCGTATGAGCCCTGCCGCCTGCTGCCGCTGATCGAGGAAGAATGGCTCGCGGTGAATTTCCAGCCCACCCGCAGCCGCGAAGAGATCCTTGCAGCCATTGCGCTGTTGCAGCCCCGGGCCCGCAGTCTGAAGGATTTTGCATCCACGTTCCTGGCCTACTTCGGCGACGAATTTTCCATGGACGACGCAGCTGCGAAGAAGTTTCTGCCCGAAGCTGCGGTTCGACAAATGCTAGCTGAGCTTGGCGGTCGATACGCCTCGCTGGAAAACTTTACGGAAGTTTCTACAGAAGAACTGCTGCGCGCATATGCCACGGAAAAAGGGATCAAGGCCGGCGCGTTGATTAATGGCGCCAGGGTCGCATTGACGGGCCAGGCCGTCGCGCCGAGCCTGTTTGCGGTGATGGCATACCTTGGAAAGCCGACGGTTGTCCGCAGGCTGGTAGCTGCCGCCGAACTGACTGTCCCGTAGCGTGAGTTGCGGCTAGCGCCGCTGCTACAGCTACATTAATTCTTCAATAAATTTTTGGGCAACGTCCGCCGGGATGCGATTGTTCTGGTGCACCAGCGGTCCGGCATTCAGCACGGGTTCCGAGCCATGCAGAGTTGGCAGATCTGTGCGCTCGAAGAATCTACCGATGGGAATCTCCTCGCCCCACAGCAGGGATTTTTCCATAGCTGCGGACCAGTCGCTGGGATCATACTCGGCGTTGTCTTCGAGCTTCTGCACCCGCGGACGAAACCATTGAAAGGTATTGTCTTTGTTGTAGGTAACGCATGGACTGAACACATCAATAAATGAAAATCCTTTGTGCTCGATGCCCCGCTTGATCAACTCCGTCAAGTGCTTTTGTTCACCGCTAAATCCGCGGGCTACGAACGTTGCTCCCGCTGCCAGTGCCAATGCGATCGGGTTAAGCGGATTCTCTATATTCCCATAGGGCATGCTCTTGGTCTTCATGCCAATTCGGCTAGTCGGCGATGTCTGACCGGTGGTGAGCCCGTAAATCTGGTTGTCCATCACGATATACGTCAGGTCGACGTTGCGTCGGATGGTATGTACAAAATGATTGCAGCCAATTCCGAACCCATCGCCATCGCCGCCTGTAACCAGCACGGTCATGGCGTGGTTCGCAAGCTTCATTCCAGTTGCCACCGGCAAGGAGCGGCCATGCAGCGTGTGCATGCCATAGGTCTCAATGAAGCCTGGGAAATTCGAAGAGCATCCGATGCCACTGATGGTGGCTACTTCG
>JAJYBW010000027.1 GCA_021778815.1 Acidobacteriota bacterium
TCGCACACTCCGCAGGGTTCCGGCGTGGGACGCTCTGGCGTGCCCTGGGGGGTGCGGCACTGCAGCGCCATGGCAAGAATGCGGGCGATGGTGGTTTTGCCGATGCCGCGGTGTCCGCTGAAAATATAGCCGTGCGCGATCCTGTCTTGCGCCAGGGCGTTCAATAGCGTCTGCGTCACGTGGTCTTGTCCAATGACGTCTGCGAAGCGCTGGGGACGGTATTTGCGCGCTAAAACTTGATAAGCCATAGAGTCGTCGAGTGGAATATTTCGAAGTGCGTGGCCAGTTGACCTGCCCTTCGATTGTAGCGCTTGAGGCAGCCGACGGGACGGCATCGCCGCCTCGCCGCGGAGAGGGAATTGTTCCGTTCGTCAGCTCGCGTTTTCCGACGATTGCCGCGCCGCAAGGACTACTTTCCGCGGGCTTTTTTTGCGCTCTTGGGGGGTGCTGTGGATTTTCTTTGCGGTGAAGCAGGCGAAGTCTTCCGCTGCAACGTCTTCTTCCCCGAAGCTTTCGTAGGCTTTGGCGGATCTTTCCGGGGTGAGTCCGTTCGCGCCTGTTTCTTTTTCGTCGCGGATTTTGCTTTCTTCTTTTTGGCGGCTGCTTGTTCCTTCGCGCGTTTCAACGCCAGCCGCTTGCGGCGTCGCAGCTCTTCGGCGGAATACATGGAGCCGCGACATTTTTTCGCGCCACAATTGCAAGGAGCCTCTTCGTCGTCGCCGTCGTACAGGCAGTAGTCGTAGCAAAGTTCTTCGCCGGCCGCGATATCCCGGATAGCCATGATCCACACGCGGCCATCAATTTCCTCGGTCTCACAATTGGCATCGCAGGAGTGATTGATAAACATGGCAATACCGTGGCCATCAATCACCTTGGAGCCGTCGCCAATGCCGAATAAGTAGGTGATGGGTTTGTGTTCGTAGCGGCGGTCGGCCTCTTCTTTATCGATGATAGGGCCGGTGTACTCGACGACGCGAGTGCCCTTCGCGATAGGCGTAGTGGTGTAACAACCGGCGGCGTGGATGAGGGAGGAGCGAACGATCAGGCCCATACTTAATCTTGGAAGCAGAACTAGGAGTATAGCAGCCACGCCGATGCAAAATGTTTTGGATTGGGTCGATTCACCTACCCAAACCGACAGGAAAACGTCCAGAATAGTACATATGGTGTGTTCAAAAGAGTCGCGCCGCAGGGTTCCCATGTTGCTGGCTGCGCTGCTGCTGCTGGGGAGCGTGCGCGTGCTGGGACAACAGAGCAGCCAGAGCGCTCCGCCGGATGCTCCAGCGGTAAATTCTAAGAAGCAGTCGTCGCAGTCCTCGTCTTCTCCGCAGACAAAAGACGCGAAACCGCAGAGTTCCTCGAAGACAGGCTCCAAATCGACGCGGGATATGGATCCGGCCGCCAGCAATCCATTTCCCATGGCGCAGTCGCAGGCCGCGGCCAAGGCGAGTTCGCAACCGGACGCTCCGCAGACCACCGCGCCGATGCAAAATGGTTCTTCTCCAAATCCGGGAGCGCCACCACCCGCGACACCGGACCCAAATCGAAAATCTGGGCAGTCCTCGCCGGCAAAAGACAATCCTTTCCCCGAGGCGCAATCGAAAGCGGCGGCGAAGGGAGACGATAACCAGGGAGGGCAAGCAGGAACGGGAAGTTCTCAGGGCTCCGGAATTCCGCGGCCCGGTTCAGACGCAACCAAGGGTGGTTACAGTTCGAGCGACGCGCATTTGCCGGAGCCGGAGGTGGGGGAGGGAAATCTCGGGACTCATCCGAAGCTGGACTCTTATACGCGCGATCAAAATCCCGATGGACGAGTCGACGATGACCTGAACACTGCCGATCTGTACATGAAGAATGGAAATTATCGCGGCGGATATCTGCGCTACCAGGATGTGCTGCAGTATGACCCGACCAATGACACCGCGCTCTACGGACTTGCCGACGCGTTGTGCAAGGAAAATCTAACCAGCGAGGCGATGGCGCAATTCAAAAGCTACGCAACCGACAATCCGCAGGGAAAGTATGCGCGGAAAGCGGAGAAGATGCTGGCTCATCCGGAAAAATGCATGCACAACAACTGAATCAATGGAACATTGACAGGTACCAGGCGATTGCGGGCCTTGCGATGAATATGGCAGCGATGCCGGCGGCGGCGAGAAAACTCCCAAACGGAATGCGATCGGAGCCACGAGCTCTGCGCAGCGTCAACAGAACAAACGCGAACAGCGCTGCAGCCAGCACGCCTACAAAGAATGCGAACATTGTGACGGCAAGGCCAAGGAATGCAGCGATCATGGCCAGCAGTTTTACATCGCCGAGGCCCAGCCCTTCGCGGCGGCGTATAAGCCGGTAGAGCGTCCAGATCATCAGCAACAGGGCGGCAGCAATTGCCGCATCTCCCAGCACGTGCATCGCAGTGTGCCATCGATGTTGATTTCCCGGCGCGAACACGCGAAGCAGGAACGCGGCTGCAATTCCCGGCAGCGTAAACGCGTCGGGCAACAACATGGTCTGCCAGTCCATGACCGCAAGACCCAGCAAAAGAAAACAGGCCACTGCGTCGACCAGAGTTTGCCAGGTTGCACCCGTGTGCAGAACACAGGCGACAAATAGCGCCGCTGTGCCAAGTTCCACCAGCGGATACTGCGGCGAGATTTTTGCCTGACAGTTGTGGCAGCGGCCTCGCAGCCATAGCCAGCTGAGCACCGGGACATTGTCTCGTGCGCGAATCGGTGCGTCACAGTGCAGGCAATGTGACGCGGGCGTCACGATCGAATGATGTTTGGGCAGGCGAACGATGCAGACATTCAGAAAGCTGCCAAACGTCAGGCCGGCGACGACGGCCGCTGTGACCAGTGCCCAAACGGGAATGAAAGCGAAAACAGACACGCAGCCGCAGTATACGCAGGGGAGCGGCAATCTACTATCATCCGCGCGAGCAGGCTAAGATGAGGAACATGACTTCAACGCAAAATCCGTCGTCAAACCCGGACGTCTCCGCCTGGTCGGAGGGGCGCTCGCATTCAATGTCGCTGGAAGAATCCTTCGCGCGGGCGGCGGCGATCATGGCGCAACTGCGTGCTCCGGGTGGCTGTCCGTGGGACCGGGAACAGACCTTCGACTCCATCCGCCGATACACGCTGGAAGAGACCTATGAAGTTCTCGAAGCGATTGAGCGCAAGGATTGGCGTGGTCTAAAAGATGAGCTGGGAGATCTGTTGCTGCAGGTGCTTTTTTACGCGGAGATGGCGCAGGAAGAAAAATTGTTTACGTTGCAGGATGTGACGGACAATTTGAGTGAGAAATTGATTCGTCGCCACCCGCATGTATTTGCGAATCGAGAGGGAGTGGAGACCTCGGCGCAAGTGCTTCAGAATTGGGAAGAGATCAAGAAGTCTGAACGCGCGGGTGTGACTAAAGAACAGGCGAATTCGCTGTTGGATGAAGTTCCTCGATCGCTGCCCGCGCTGATGGAGGCCAGCAAGCTGGGAAGCAAGGCAGCCTCGATCGGCTTCGACTGGACGGAGGCTGCGCCAGTCTTCGACAAGCTGCGGGAAGAGCTCGACGAGTTGCGACAGGCGATCGCTTCTGGCGAAAGGAAGGCGCAGGAGGAAGAGCTAGGCGACGTATTGTTTACTGTCGTCAATTTGGCGCGCAAGTTAGGTGTGCAATCGGAGTTTGCGTTGCGTGCGTCCAATGCAAAATTTCGGCGAAGATTCGCGGACATGGAGGCTTCCGCTTCGGGGATGCCATCGATTGCCGAGCTTGGTCCGAAAGAACTGGAGAAGCTTTGGGATCGTGCAAAAACCAATGAACGAAAGGGAACTGCCAGTGAGTAAAGCCGCTGAGGAGATTGAAGTCCGCAAGATTGTTTCCATCCCCGACATGGAGGCGTGTGTCCACTTGCAGCAGACAGTCTGGCAGTTCCGCGATCTGGACATTGTTCCACGCAGAATGTTTGCCGTTGCCAACGCGATTGGGGGGCAGGCGCTGGGCGCCTGGGCGGGGGAACACCTGATCGGTTACGCCTTGGCGATTCCCGGTTTGCGCGATGGCCGGCCCTATTTTCATTCGCACATGCTTGCCGTGGCGCCGGAATATCGAAACCGCGGCGTGGGAAAGATGCTAAAGCTTGCACAAAGAGAAGATGCGCTGGCGCGCGGGATCGAGCTGATCGAATGGACGTTCGATCCGTTGGAAGCGAAAAACGCATTTTTAAACATCGAAAAGCTGGGCGCCATTGTTCGACGCTACACGCCCGATTTTTATGGTGCTTCCACATCGCCGTTGCATGGTAATCTTCCCACGGACCGCCTTCATGCAGAGTGGTGGCTGCGCACCGCACGCGTGCGCGCGCTGATTGCAGGCGAAGGCCTTCCGAAATATTCCATAAATGAAACTATCACTGTTACATATTCTCGCGCAGGCTCGGGTGGTATTGCCCCTCCACTTCCCGTACTGGCGTTAGAATCGTTACTGGAGCTCAGGCACCAATTCACCAAGGCATTCGCTGCGGGGCTCACTGTGTTGCGGTTTCAAAATCTGACGGGCGAATCGGCTTGCTACCAACTTGGCGACTGGAATGAGAGTCGCGAGACCGCCGAGAAGTAATGGTGCCATCGATCGAAACGCGTTGTGAGACTGTTGCCATTGCGATTGAGGTTTCGGAGGAGTTTTCGTGAAGATTGAAAGTGTGGTTTTGCGCGAAATACGGATGCCGCTTCTGCAACCGTTTGAAACCAGTTTTGGACGTACCATTGAGCGGCGAATTCTGCTGGTGGAAGTGCAGTCCGAAGGAGTGACGGGTTGGGGAGAGTGCACGGCCGGAGAGCATCCCAGCTTCAGCGGAGAGTGCACGGATACCGCGTGGCTGATGCTGACCAACGAACTGATTCCTGCGTTGCTGCATGCGGAAATTGATTCGGCTGGGTCGTGCCCGAAGGCGATGAGCCATGTGCGCGGAAATCGAATGGCAAAGGCTGCGCTGGAAAATGCTGTCTGGGACGCCGAGAGCCAGCAGCTTGGAATTTCACTATCGGAGTTGCTTGGTGGCGTGCGGAAAAAGATTCCGTGCGGAGTTTCGCTTGGTATCCAATCTTCGACAGAAAAATTGATGGACATCATTGAAAAGGAATTGGCCGCTGGATATCAGCGCATCAAGCTGAAATGTAAGCCCGGTCACGATGTGCTGATGTTCGAAGCGGTGCGCACGCGCTGGCCGGATATCGTGCTGAGCTGCGATGCGAACGGCTCCTACCGGTTAAAGGATCAAGAGCTTCTGCGATCCTTCGACGTCTTTAATATGTTGATGATTGAGCAACCGCTCTGGCACAACGATTTTTATTTTCATTCGTTGTTGCAGCGCCAACTGGAAACGGCAATCTGCCTGGATGAATCGATTCGCAATCGGCGGGACGCGCTGGCGGCGATTGAGATGGAATCCTGCCGCATCATCAATATCAAGTTAGGCCGCGTCGGCGGATTCAGCGAGGCGATCCGCGTTCATAATGTGACTGCGGAGCGTGGCATCCCCGCCTGGTGCGGAGGCATGCTGGAAACCGGAATCGGCCGTTCGCATAACATTGCGCTTTCTTCGCTGCAGAATTTCACTTTGCCCGGAGATGTTTCCGCATCTGCGCGCTATTGGGAAGAAGACATTATTGAGCCCAATGTAGAGGTTTCGCGCAAAGGAGAAATTACGGTTCCTCAAATCCCCGGTCGTGGATTTGAAGTGAAGCGCGAGCGGGTGGAGAAGTTGACCGTTCGCAGCGAACGTTTGCATGCGCGGAATAAGGCGCACGCCGAACCGCCGGCAGTGGTCAAGGCGCGGGCCTGATTTTTGATTTGCGGCAGCCACGCTGCTGCCTCTGGATCAAGGTTGACTGGCTTGCGTCGTCGAAATTTCCGGCATATGCAGCAGCCAGTCAATCGCATCCGTATACTTCCATCCAGCTGGAACGGAATCGTAGTCGCTCGCGGCTTCCTCCACCGCAACGCGCAGGGACCGCAACATCAATTCTTTTCCCGTCATATTGAGGCTGAGATGCGATAGCTGCCAGCCGCATTCCGGCGTTTTCACCTGTTCGATACTGACGGTTCCTCCTGGATAGAGCGTGCCCAGGATTCCCCAGCCGTATTCAACATTGCGGAAAAGATGACCTTCAATTCGAACTACGCGCAAGTTTGTTGGGTCGATCCATATTTCCCCGCGTATGCCAGTCAGAATTCTAGATTCCAAAGTAGGCGGAGAAAAGTGCGGATTCGGCGTAAATGTCATGCGTATCGCCAACCCACTTGGCGTTTGGGTGGCTCCCTCAAATTGGTTGATAAATGCCTCCGGCAGCAGGCGCATCACGGCGGTCAAGCGGGCCGCGTCGCGTTCCTCATTGCGACGACGATGCTGTTGTGTCTCCGGATCGGACGCGAGTTCATGCAGCCGCTGCAATTCAGTTTGCGTTTGCATCGCATTCAACGGCTGATTGTGGATGGCGACCAGGCGAGCGACTCCACCCTGGCTGGTTTCGACAATTTCCTTGGTGGTATCGGTGTTTCTGGTTTTCTTCCTCAGCAGATACCTCGCCGGGAGGCGATGACCATAGGAACTCTTGAGTTCATTGTCGATCGCAGCCTGCACCAGCGCGTGCGGATCGGATTTTGCAAGGTTCCACGCTGCGGAGTTTCTCGTGTCCGCCGGAGGTTCGGACTGACCCCTGGCCCACAAAGAGCCGAAGGTCAAACTGAGGTAGAGCGCCCACGCTAGAGAAAGCGAAAACCGAGACCGCCGAGCAACCAGCCGTGCACAGAAACGGGGTCGAGTTACCAACAACTGACGAGGGTTTGATCGCAGCCCCGCAGCAGATGTCGGTGCGGTTTCACTGCGGTCAGCAATCCTCAAGTGCAATGTCACCTCAGCTTCTGACAGTTTACGATATACATTGGAGACAAAGAGTCGAGAGCAGCCCTTAGTTGTGCGACTCGGACTGTAAGTCCAAAATGTCGGCGGTCAAGATTGCAAATCGACGCTGATGGCGGATGGAAAGTGGAGATGAGATCAAAATGAGCGCATTGTTTCAACGTGCCGCGGGACAAAAAGAACAAGGCGGCCATGGCCACGGGTCGAGTGGCCCGCGAGTTCCACGGCACTCAAGCGCCTGGATGAAAATTTTAGCTCGTCTCAAATCGGAACCGGGTCTGTGCGTGCTGGACATTGGACCTACTTCCCCAAATAACATCAATTTCTTGACGAACCTGGGGCACAGCGTCTACATGGCAGATCTGGTGGAAGAGGCGGTCAAACCGGATTGGCTATTGCCTGCGGAAGAGAACGAAGCGCCTGCCTATGATGTTGAACGCTTTTTGGCACGCCACATGGATTTCGGAAATCGGGAGTTCGACATCGTTCTTTTGTGGGACGCGCTCGACTATATTCCGGCACCGCTGGCGGATGCGATTTTGCGAAGATTGAAAATGGTTATGCGCGAACATGGTCAGGCACTAGCATTTTTCCATTCTCGAACGACCGGGCCGGAGACGACGTTCTGT
Source organism: Acidobacteriota bacterium (assembly GCA_021778815.1). Classification (GTDB taxonomy): domain Bacteria; phylum Acidobacteriota; class Terriglobia; order Terriglobales; family Acidobacteriaceae; genus JAKAAZ01. The sequence goes on from JAJYBW010000027.1 coordinate 7,543, forward strand.
CGCTACCATGTGATGGATGGCGACACGGTTGAGACCCAACAGGGACCCAGCCATCCGGTTCTGAGGAATTACCAAAATCGCCAGATCGAGGCTCTCTTTCAGGAAATGGGCACTTGCCGCTTCCTGTTGGCCAAAGACAACACTCGAGAAGTGATTGTCTCGCGCTGAAATTGAATCGGACCCTCTCCAATACTCCCACCACTCGGCGGATGAAAACGGAATGAAGCGATGAACCGCACAGATGTTGTGGATGTTGCCATCGCAGGCGCGGGCATTATTGGGCTATCGCTGGCATTGGAACTGCGGCAACGCGGACTTTCAGTCACGGTCATGGAACGTGGACAGGCCATGAGTTCCGCTTCCTGGGCGGCGGGCGGAATGCTGGCCGTGAACGATCCGCAAAATCCTGCTGAACTGATGCCATTGTGCGTTCGCAGTTGGGAGCTGTATCCGTCCTATTTGGAAATCATCGAATCGCTGTCGAGTTTGCCCGTCCCCATTCGGACGCGTCGCACGTTGCAGGAGGGCGAGCCCGCCAGCAAGTCGGGCCAGGATACGACGGCCACAGAAATCGCACAACTCGCGCCAGGGCTCAATCCTGCCGGTCACAGCTTTGTATGGCTGGAGGAGGGTAGCGTCGATCCCAATGACTTACGCGCAGCATTGCCCGCAGCATTGCTAGCTGCGGGAGGGACACTGCTGGAATCGGCCGAAGTGTTGGGCATCGAAAGTGCGGACGGCGGTGTCCGGGTGCAAACCGAGCGCGAAAACATTTTGGCCGGGACGTTTGTGAACTGCTGCGGGGCGTGGGCCGGAGGCGAACCATGCGGCGGCGTGCCGGTGGAACCAATCAAAGGCCACATGGTGAATGTTCGATGCGCGCCGGATCGCCTGCGCTGCGTGGTTCGGACTCCGGGCGTCTACCTGGTACCTCGCGGCGATGGTCGAGTCACCGTAGGCGCGACGCTTGAACACGTTGGCTTTGATGAGGGGGTGCGCGAGGCCCAAGTGAGCGGATTGTTGGAGGCTGCGCTGCGGCTGCTGCCGGAGGCGACGATTCCTTCGCCGATCGATGCCTGGACAGGATTGCGACCGGGCACTCCAGATGGACTGCCGATCCTGGGGCCTGCGCAACGCGCCAACTGCTGGCATGCGACCGGACACTATCGAGACGGAATCCTGCTGGCTCCGGTGACCGCCCGCGTAATGGCGCAAGCCATGCTGGGCGAGACTCCGGAGGTTTCTCTGGCTGCATTCTCCCCGTCGCGTTTCAGATCCTGGTGAGCGATCTTTTCCTTGCCGATTGTGGCGTCATGTTAGCGTTTTGTGGCCGAGATGACGACTGGATCACGAGGCCGAAGGGAAATCTGCGCGCTCAATGGAAGCTCCGTTGGAACGGGACCATTGAATCCGAGACGCCAATTACGGATAACAGTGGCGAGAACCAAAACCGCCTCCATCCACGCGAAGTTTTCTCCAATACAGATGCGCGCGCCGGCGCCGAAGGGGAAGAACGCGTGTCGAGGGCGCGCGGCAATAGCCTGCGGAAGAAAGCGGTCGGGATTGAAATGCATTGGCTCCGGATACCAGCGAGGGTCGCGGTGAATTGCGATTTGCGGAACCAGTAGAAGGGAACCCGCAGGAATTTCCAGGCCTCGATACGCGTAGGCCACTGCTGCGGTGCGCGCCGTGACCCAGACCGGCGGATACAGTCGCAGCGCTTCTGACACCACTCGCTGGCAGTAGGGCAGATGTTCATAGATATCCGCAGCGGTCGGACGCGAATCTGCATGGCCCATCCCGAAAACAGACGATGCTTCGGCAAATACTTTTTCCTGCACGTCCGCGTGCTGTGCCATCAGAAAGAAAATGAAGCTCAAGCCATTCGCGGTTGTTTCATGCCCGGCCAGCAACAGCGTGAGACACTCGTCGCGGACCTGCTGCGCCGTCATGCCGCCAGTGGCGCCCTCTGCATCCTGGCTGGCAAGTAACATCGACAACAGATCGCCGTGGTCAATTCCGGAACTTCTACGATCGGCGATCATCGTATAAATCAAGCTATCCAGTTTCTTCTGGGATTTCTGGATGCGACCTATAAATCCAAAGGGAATTTTCAAAAGCAAATGAGGATAGGGTAGAAATGCCAGCGGAAGAAATCCCATAAACGCGGTGACCGAATCTGAAATGGTTTTCACTTCCGATTCGACATCGCTATCGAACAGGCATTTTCCTGTAATTCGTAAAGTAAGTTCCAACATGGAGCGATGAATATCGAAGGACTCCCCGCTATGCCACCGCGCCGTCATCTCGTCGGCAAACTGCAACATGGTTTCTCCGTAGGCTGCAATTCTCTGACGGTGAAACCCTGGCTGCACCAGCCTTCGCTGACGCATATGGACGGGCTCTTCACTGGTGAGCAGTCCTTCGCCCAGCACAAACTTCGCGCGCTGCATCACAATGCCACGGTGCTGCATGGCTGCATCTCGCACCAGCACTTCCTGCACCATGTCCGGATGATTGAACTGAAACACATGCCGTCCGAAGGCTTTGTAGTGGACCAGATCGCCAAACGTCATTGCATTGCGTTCGAGAAATTCGTGGGTGCTGAGGCGCAGCAATCCCGGATTACGAAGGCGGTCACGATAGGTGGGACCCGGCGGGTAATGCGTGCTTGCAATCTGAGTCACGGGACGTTAACTTTCCTTTCGTGCCGGCGTTTCTGATAATCCAGCCTTGCTGCGGGGCCTGCATCTGATTAGAAAGAAGTTTGTGGGAAAATCAAAACATCGAGGAGAAAAATCCATGCCTCATTTTCATGGGATGACATTGCAATGGCTGGGTCATGCCACGTTCCATCTTCAAACCGCCAAGGGCACATCAATCCTGATTGACCCGTGGATGGAGTCGAACCCCTCCTTCCCTAAAGGATGGAAAGCTCCGGAAAAGGTCGATCTCGTACTCTGCAGCCACGGACATAGTGACCACATGGGAGATGCTCTGTCCGTAGATCAACGGTATCATCCGACCTTCATCGGAATTTATGAGCTTACTGGGTGGCTATCCTCCAAAGGCGTCAAGAAAACGGTAGGAATGAATCTGGGAGGCTCGTTCCGCTTCCAGGATGTAACTGTCTCTTTCGTGGAAGCAAAACATTCTTCCAGCATTGATGACAATGGCACTACCGTCTATGCCGGAGTTGCCGGAGGGTATGTCCTGCAGGTGGAGGGTGAACCTACGCTATATTACTCCGGAGATACAGCGCTCTTTAGCGATATGAAACTGCTACACGAATTGTATGCTCCGGAAATTGCCTGCCTGCCCATAGGCGATCACTTTACGATGGGTCCGCGGGCAGCAGCAATGGCGGCGCAGTATGTGGGAGCCAAAAAGGTAATTCCGATGCACTATGGAACATTTCCGGTGCTGACGGGAACGCCGGAGGAATTACGAAACCATTTGCGCGGGAAAGAAATTGAAGTGATTGATTTGCGTTCGGGAGAGAGTCTGAAATAAAACGTCACGCGCGACTGGCATGGCCAGGTAGCTGAGACAAAGGCGGCCGATCTGGCCGCCTTCGTGTTCTTTGGACTAGCTTACTTGGAACCTTGCTGCTTTTTGCGCTCGGCCCAACGCTTGCGCATCGCGTCCGCAATTCGCTTTCTTCCTTCCGGAGAGAGACGGCGCTTACGCTTTGCCGGCTTGCTCGCGACCGTTGCTGCCGTCTTGTGGGCTGCTACTTTCGGCCGGCCGGGCCCGCGTTTTGCAGGTTCGCCGATGAGTAGAGCACGAGCTTGCTGCAGGCGCGAAATCTCTGAGTCAATTTCTTGAATGAGTCGATGAAAGTCCATAGTACCTCCAATATTTCCGTGGTTAATCGTCCTGCACAGACTCCTGCCAATTCTCTAAGTCGTTCGTGGAAGGAATTTACTTATAAGAGTACAGAGCGTATAGGCTGGAGAGCAAGTGCGGGCAGCGATTGGGGCGAAGAATCGTAGTTCCTATTGGCGTGCGACTTAGTTACTACTTCTGGCTGGTCGACTCTGTTTGTTCCCCAGCTTCCTGTCCCTCAATATCGGGAGGAGCGGGAGGAAGCATCGGTTTGTGAAGTCGATTTTCCATCAAAAAATGGTTGGAAATCGATTGCCCCTTACTTTCAAGCGATCGTTTTAATGCGTCCAGAACCTCCTGGTGATTCGCCTGATATTGCACGGCCAGCCTATCCAGCGCATAAGTAACAATGTCGCTGTGATGCAACTCCTTCATGGCCGCATCGCCGCGGAATCTAAGCCAGAGCTGGTGGACTAATTCAACATCTTGCGGCTGCAATGCCGGAGCGTGCGGCCCAATGTGGAATGACTTGGCGGAGCCGTCCGGCATGACTACGTAGAAAGTAAATTGCCGCTTGGGCTCGGGAAGCGCTTCCCAGGCGCGGCCAGAATAGAAAGCTTGTTCTTCGGCGGTCATGCGGGAAGATAAACCTGCGACAACGGTGGCAGCTTCCAGAGAATTGGCTGTTTGCACCAGGGCAGCGAAGGGGTCGCCGGCGGGAACTACCAGGAGCGAAATATGCCGTCCGAAGCTTTCCGCGACCGAGACCGCCTGCGTGAAAATCATCTGCTCATGCTCTGTGAATGCCAACTGTGACGCGTCAATATATTCCGGGCCGCCGGCTCCCATCAAGCGGGCCGTCAGCAGCACGACATCCTGGCTTTCTTCTGAACTTCGAGATAGCGCCCAGCGAAGCGCGCCCGTCGCCCGTATGTCCCGCATGGTGACGACAATGCAGCCGGGACGAATACGCAGGCTCTCGCGACTGACGGTGTCGTCGTTCTCCAGCTGAAAGTGTTCCTTCATTTCCCGGGCCGCCAGCGCGTGGCGGCGGATGTTGTCTTTTTCAGAGAGGGTAAAGAGCACATAGAAAGTTGCCGCGAAAACCAGTCCGCTGATGGTTGCAACTTCCTTGGTTAGCAGGTTAACAATCGCAGTGCTGAATAAAACCAGAAATACGGAGAAAAGACCAATAGGTAGCTCGACGTTGCCAATGCGAAGATTGATCGGGACCTTCCAGCCCCGCTCGCCCTTGTACCGATAGCGGAGCACCAGCATTGCAAGTCCGTTGAAAGTGAAACTCCAGATCACACCAAAGGCATACGCCTCGCCAATCACAATAATGTTGCCGCGGCTGAGTAGAATGGTGGCCAACTGCAGCCCGGTCACTAGGTTGATGATGCGGGTTGGAGTGCCGAATCTCTTTTGCGGTTTGCGAAACCAGTCATGCAAGACGCCATCTTCGGCGACTCGCATCAGCACACCCGTAGAGCCGATGATCGAAGTATTGATGGCTCCGGCGAGGATCAGAAAACCCACGATGACGACAAAGATGCGAAACGCGACTCGCAGGGCGTAAGGGCCGGCCATGTACATTGCAATGCCTGCAATGACGTTGTTGCCGTACACGGAGACGCGAACATGGTCGGGAATCAACATGACCGCCAACAGGGAAGCGCCGCCGGTAAAGATCAAGCTATAGATGGCGATGACGATCGCCGCACGCTTCAGATTTTTAAGCTTGGGATGCTGAATTTCCCGATTGACCTGGGCCAGGGTTTCCTCGCCGCTCATCGCTAGAACGGTATGACCGAAGGCCATCAGAATGCCAAACAGTCCGAAGGTCTTCATCAGGCTGGTGTGCCGCAGGAAGCCGAATGAGTCCGCCGAAAAGGTCAAATTGGAGGGGACGGGAACCGGCGGTAGATGCGCTCCTTTGTAGATGATGGAGAAGATTCCCCAGCCCATCATAATCACCACCATCAGCGTGGTAATTTTCATCACGTCCACAGCCCGCTGGCTGGAGGCTTCGATCCCCTTGACGTTCTGCCACCAATAGAACAATGTGACGAAGACGGCGATCACGGCAGAAGTTCCGTTGACTGGCAGTTGGATCGCGTGGCCCGGAGAAGCCAACAGCAGTCCGCCAAGAAGTTGATGGCCCGCGCAGATGCGCAGCAATTCGTTCAGTAGACCAACAATATATTGACCTGCAGATACCCCTGATACTGGGCCAGTCAAAACGTAGTCGAACATCAGCGCGGAAACGCTGACCTTGGCAAAGGTGCCCCCGAGGCCCTCTTTTACGATGCGATAGACGCCGCCGCGAGTGAACATCGAGCAGCTTTCGACGTAGACGGCGCGCACCGCAAAGGAAAAAAGCATGACCCCAAGCACGATCCAGGGGGCGGATTTGCCAAAATCCTGCTCCGCGATTCCTACGGCATAAAATGCGGAAGACGCTAAATCGTTCAGTACGATCGCAGCCGCGCTCCAAAAGGAGATAAACGTCAGCATCACGGTGGATGCAACAACGATGCGTACGCGGTTCGCTGCGGGTGGTGCGGAAACAGTCTGCTCTGGCATGGTCGGTGTTCTTAATTCCGTTCCTGGTTACAAGCTCGATCATCCATGGTGAGCCTCAATCAAAATATCTGAATTCAGCCCGCCTTGAAGCAGCACCGATCTCCCATGATATTGGAGTTTCATCATGTTCAGAATGGATATTTCGTGGCATTCAATCGTTTTTGCTGAAAAGCTCATGCATATCTTCAGCAAAGCTAATGACGATCACGAAGGCTGAGCCGAATCCACCCAGCAGGAACATCGCCACCAGCACGTGATCCACGACCCTTAGAACGAGATGCATTCCAAGAGTGTACTGCTGAGTACTCCGAATGCCTAGAACGCGTTGGATAAAAAATGTAGCTCATTGATAGGATGGTAGACTGCTCACGATGCGCGCTGGATCGAAGTTGAGCTGGGTGCTCGCGGCAGAGAGCGGGGTGCTACTCGTGCTGCCATTTCCGGTGGCCGGTCCGCTGCCCCATTGGCGCGCTGCGCTGGCGTGGATCGCGTTTATTCCTCTGCTGATTGCGCTGCTGGTTCCGCGGGCAGGATTCGGCTGGCGACGCGTCACCCACAACACCCTCCTTGGTTACTTTTGCGGAATACTTTGGTACGGCGGTACGTGTTATTGGATTCAATCAACAATGCAGCTCTACGGGAACCTCTCCCCGTTGCAGGCAAGCCTCATCCTGGGCCTGTTTTGCCTGTACCTTGGCCTATACTTCGCGTTGTTTGCATTTCTGATCAGCCTTAGCCAGCGAGCTACTGGCAGTACGGTCTGGACACTTGTATTAGCGCCGTTGTTATGGGTGGCGGTGGAGCTGGCACGCGCCCACATCACCAGTTTTCCCTGGAACCAGTTGGGTGATTCGCAGATCGATAATCTATTGTTGACGCAATTGGCGCCGTGGACAGGATCGTACGGAATCTCGTTGATATTGATGGCGGGAAACTGCGCCATTGCCAGCATCTTTCTCTTCCGCCAGTGGCGAGCTCGGCTGATTCCGCCGCTGTTTGCGATCCTGCTGGTGGCAGGACTGTGGAAGGGATATTCCCTGCATGTTCCGCAGGAAACCACCGACGCCACCGCGATGTTGTTGCAGCCTAACCTGAATGTCGGGGGAGTCGTATGGGGGGGCGACGAGTTTGACAAGCAGATGCAGCATTTTGCCGCCCTCAGCGAAAAGACTTGCGATCCCTATTATTCTGGCCTTCCGTTGCTGGGAAAGGCAGAGACGCAACCGGACTGCAAACCTCCACGGCCTTCGATCCATGTGATTGTCTGGCCGGAGTCGCCGGCGCCATTTGAAGACGGAGATGCGAGGTTTCGCCATTGGATTTCG
>JAJYBW010000400.1 GCA_021778815.1 Acidobacteriota bacterium
GGCGTTTCAGGTGTCGCCGCACGACACGCATGACTGGGATGCAGTGGAGATTCCTGTGCTGGTGGACGGCGAATTTCATGGGCAACCGCGCAAGATGGTGATGCAGGCCTCTCGCAACGGATACTTTGTGGTGGTCGATCGCACCAACGGGAAAAACCTGCTGAGCGTTCCCTATGGCCCGGTCAACTGGTCGCTGGGCGTCGACAAGGACGGCCACCCGATTCCAAATCCTGCGAAAGAACCTGCGCCGGATGGGCGTTTCATCGCGCCGGATGAAGGTGGATTGACGAACTATCGATCACCAAGTTTTGATCCGCAGACAGGATTGTTGATTGTCGATGCCCATCCCAGCTACAGCCTCTATTTTGCGAAACCCGCCGACGGCAACTATGGCTGGGCCGGGGCGGATTATGGCCTGTGGGGCAAGGGCGTAATCGAGGCGATTGATTACAAAACGGGAAAAATTCGCTGGAGCCACGAAGGTGGTCGAAGCGGAGATGGCGCCGGCGTGTTGACGACCGATTCCGGCGTGACGTTTACCGGCGACGAATACGGAAACATCCTGGCGATGGAGACGCGAACAGGAAAAACCTTGTGGCACGCAGGCACGGGCGCTGCGATGCAAAGCTCGCCCATCACATACGAACTGGATGGACGACAGTACATAGTGACGGGGAGCGGGTCGGTCTTGTTTGCGTGGGCACTCCCGCCGCACTCGACAGAAAAAAACGTGCCGCTCAGGAAGTCTGCGAGCCATTGAGGCAGTTCGTCGCTGGAGAAGGACTGGCCTGCACCAGCGACAAATCTCGTCCCAGGCTCGTCATATCGAAGCCCGAAGGAGAGACCTTATTGCCGCACACCCAGTCGGTGCTGAGCACGGCGTAGAGCTCCACGTTGTAGCGGTTGAAGAAATCCCAGGACATAGTTTTTAGCGCGCCCCAGGTGACGACGTATACACCGTCATCGCCATAGCCGACCGCGGTGACGCAGTGACCATTGTCCAGTTGAGGGGCGGCGTCATCGGGCGACACTGTAGCCGGAATCGACCACGGAATTGCCGGCCATCCAGTTGGAACTCCGGCCAACGCAAACTTTGGCAGATCGAGTCCGACATACGCGCTGCCGAAGAGGTGAATGATGCCACGCAATTCGTCCGCCTTCTGTTCTTGTGCCTTCACAAAAGAGTGAACGCGATGCTTGCCGATTCCGGTTTTGCGCCAGTATTTCAGCGCGCTCAGCATGGAGACACAATCCATCAGCCGGTTGCGGGTCAGGTGCGCGTGGGCGCGGATGATATCCGCATCGGTGAGGAAAACCCCTTGTTGATTGGCCGCCGTCCAGTGATGCACCATGTGACCGGCCGCGGCAGAGGTGCAGCAGTTGAATTGATTGTTGGCCAGCATGGGCCATGTCGTCGTAGTTTCGAGCATCTCCATGGGGGGCGGTGTCGGCAGGGATGCGATGGTGACGTAGTCTGCCAAGTGCAGCGTTCTAGAATCGTGTTTCGACTGGACTCTGCCGAGTTTCATTCTGCCTCTTATGGGTGGAAGGATGAGCGAGCTTCATGCGATCGATGAGTTGCTGGTACCGGGGATGAGGGTGCAGTTTTCTCAGGCTTGGCATCACGGTAATGTAGGCCACCAGGATGTCGTGCATGTCGGCTGCGTTCTCCAACCAGGTCAAGGCAAGATCACGATCTCCAACAGAAATCGCAGCGACCGCGATGGCCATGGGCATTCGATTGCCATTGTTGGCCTGTTCGAGCAAATGGGCAAGAACTTCTCGGGCCTTCTCGTGGTTGCCGTTTTCCGCATGGGCCTCAGCCAGCCAACCCATCAGAATTGGCATACGGCTATGCTGAATCCCGCGCTCGAAGGTGGAGACCGCCTCATCGGTTCGACCGCTATGAACCTGTGCCAGTCCCAGAGAATAATACAACTCAAAATAATGCGGCGAAGACGTCAGCGCTGTTTGCGCCAGCAGGATGCTGCTGTCGTGATCTCCCATATAGGTCCGAACTATGGCTTGGGCCGCGAGCAGGCGAGTCGCCAGCGGATCGTAGCTGAGTCCGATGCGTGTCTGCTCCAATGCTTCCGGCAGCAGCCCTTGGGTCATCAGATGGCAGCAATATAGGTAGTACGATTCACCCCGCTGGGGACGCAGTTCGATGGCTTTCACGATGTGCTCGCGGCCCTCGGCCCAGTTCCAGTTATAAAACTGCAGTACAGATGCAAGCGCCAGGTGACCTTCGGGAAGGTTGGGATCGAGCGCCACGGCCTGCAGCGCGCAGGAGCGCGCGTTGGGCCACGCTGCATCCGGAGACATGAGGCCGAGGACGCCCTGCAGACAGTAAAAATCTGCCATACCCGCATAGGCCGCGGCGGAGTTTGGATCGAGCTTCAGTGCCTGCTCGAAATATCGACCGGCAAGCGCAACGTCTTCGATCGATCGTTGCTCCCAGTGGTAGCGGCCCTTTAGATACGCATCGTAGGCCTCAGTCTGCATCGGCGTGCGCGTCTGCAGATCGGCGCCGTTCAGATTCAGTGCAAGCTTTTCCCGCAGCGCGGAAACCACGGCGGTTGCAAGCTCGTCCTGCAGCTCAAAGACGTCGGGATTTTCGCGGTCGAAGCGAGAAGACCAGATATGGAATCCCTTGCGTACATCGGTGAGTTGCATGGTGACGCGAATGCGCGCGCCGGAGCGGCGAACGCTGCCCTCGAGAATCACGTCGACGTCCAGCGACTTCCCGATGTCGCGAATATTCTGATGCTTGCCTTTGAAGGAAAAGACAGAGCTTCGCGAGACAACGTGCAAGCCCGGAAGTGTTCCCAGGGCGTTAATCAGCTCATCCGTCAGGCCATCGCTGAAATATTCATTTTCTGGATCGGAGCTGACATTCTGCATGGGCAGCACCGCGATGGAAGAAGTTCCTTTCTCTGCTTGTTCGTGCAAAGGCGCAGACATTCTCGCCGACGGGTTGACCGCATACACGGGAAAAGTCCGCGTCTCCACCTCTGATGGCACGACAACCCCGGCGGTCACTGTCGGGGCAACGCTGGCTGGAGAATAACTGGCCGGCGTGTCGGTCGCAGCCATTCTGGGCATGGACTCCACTTCGGGGTTCTCACTCAGCAGCGTTAAGATTTCTGCCGCCGAAGCG